>DATAPS010000395.1:0-25933 GCA_036265085.1 Acetobacteraceae bacterium
GCTGGAAGACCCGGAGATGCAGGCGACGATCGCCGCCGAGCCGCGCCGCATGGGCCGCATCCTGCGTCCGCTCTGCCGCATGCTCGGCGTCGGCGAGATCCCCGACCTGCTGCGGCTGCCCTCGCAGGCCGATGTCGTCACTATCGACTGGGCCGCCCACGCCCGGATGGTGGCGGCCGAGAAGGCCGCCACCGCCGCCGGCCTGCCGCCGCCGCCCTGGGACCCGCCGCCGTTCACCGGGACCCGCGATCGGCCGTTCCGCTTCTATCTCACCCGCTACGGGCAGCCGCTCCTGGCCCAGCCGCTGCTGGCCCAGCCGCTGCTGGAGTGAGCGCGCGCCGCAGCGCCGTCGCTCGACCCGTCCGCTTGTGGCACCCTTTCCGCGCATCGCGCGGAGAGGCGCGGCATGATGCGCGCGAACACGTGAATGTCGTTTCGATCGCATCCCCGCGATCGTCAGCTTCCCCGACACCGCGAAGTTCACCGAGTCCTACGGCTTCGCAGGTGCTGTGGTGCGAACGACGCCGGCCGAGAGACGCGGCGGCGGATACGCTGTTTCTGAGGCGGTACTTTTTCAAAGGCGGACAAGCCGTCGCTCAGCCGGAGTGACAATCGCTTTCGGACGACCGCCTGGTCGTGCCGATCTCCCCGTATTCGGCGCCAGGCTGCGCCAGGCCGGCCGACGCGGCTGTACGCGCGGTTGCACTCCGCACAACGACCGGCCTCGCGTGGTTGCCGCCATCGCGCCGCCATCAACCCCGCGCGACCACCGTGCTGACCGAAAGGCGAACAAGACGGGCGATACGATCGTTCTGATGGTATGGCTTGTCGGACGCACAACCGTCTGATACGAGATGTTAAGGAGGGCTTCGAAAGGGAGGTCCGATCGTGTCGCACAGGACGTGGCGCCCGCCGATTGGCACGCGCCCTGCTTTCGTCAACGCGGACGGGCGCTGCCGATGATCGACCAGGCGCTCCTGTTCCTTAAAGGCCAGCTCAACGACTATTTTGCCCCGCCGGTGCTGGGCCAGCCGTTGGCCGCGGCCGAGGACACTGTGGTGTTTCTCGACGGCGACAAGATGGACCCCGTCACCTTCAAGCTCGGCGCGGTCACCGCCGTCCTGATCAATGTGGAGCAGGAGCCGATCCTGCGGGCGGCCGATCCGTTCGTGCGCATCGGCGCCGACGGCTCGGCCTATCAGATCCGCCCCGACGTCCGGCTGAACCTGTGCGTGCTGTTCGTGGCGCGGTTCAAGCAGTACGAACAATCGCTGAGCCGACTCTCCAAGATCATCACGTACTTCCAGGCGCATCCGGTGCTCGACGCGCAAACCGCGCCGACGCTGCCGGCGGGCATCGGCCGGCTGGCGCTGGAACTGCTCACCCTGCCGCTCGCCGAACAGAACGATCTGTGGAACGCCCTGCGTGCCACCTATCAGCCCTCGGTGCTGTATCGCGTGCGCATGTTGGTGTTCGAGCATCAGGACGCGACGGTCACTGTGCCGATCGCCGCAACAACGAGAGAGCTGACCCATGCGGGCCGTGCCGCTTCTTGACCTGCGAGTCACGCACCCGTTCTACGACGACCTGCGCTGCGGCGATTTCGCCGTCGCGCCTACCCGGGCGACCGATGCGCTGATGCGCCGGCTGCGCCTCACCTGCAAGACCCGCAACGATTGCGTCAGCCTGTTCGCCGGACTCGACAACGAGGGCGTCCCGCTTGCCGCCGCCGCCGCGCCGCTGACGCTCGACTTCTTCCTGCGCCCGCGCAACGACGCCTTCGCGCTGTTCACCGACCTCACGCCCATCGTCGCGCAGACCGCCCCGCTGTTCACCAACGCCGGGCTCCCCGCCGCTGATCCGCTGAACTTGCGCCTCACCAGCCGCACCGAACGCGGCACCGAGACGCTCACCGTGCGCACCCCGGCGACGGCCGAGACCTTCGTGCTCGCGGGCAGGCCGCTGCCCGGCACCATTGCGCAGTTCGAGGTGGAGACCGCCGGTTTCGCGGGGGCGGTCAAGGGCCTCGATCCCGCAGCGAACAGTGTCGTCGTGGATACCAGCGCGGCGGCATCGGGCACGCGGTTTGAGCTCTCCTATCCGGTGGCGGCGGCGCGGCCGCACGACGTGTTCGCGGAGTTGGAACTCGCGCTCGACCGCGCGCTGTTGCTCGCTCCGGCCGCCGGGCCGCGTGCCTTTCTGGTGCCGCTCGCCGCCCGGTCCGCGCGCTGGTGCGTCTATCTCGTGACCGACTACATGGGCGACGTCTCGACTCTGCGCATCGTCGATGCGACGCCCGGCGGCGCACCCCGTCGCGTCACGTTCGCCGACGCCGGCCGCGTCGATCTCTCCCAGGGCTCCGATCGCGCCGATGCCATCGGCCAGGACCTGGTGCGCCGCAACCCCGGCCGACGGATCCTGCGCTTCCTTTCGGACGCTCCGGTCGGGTGCCGGGAAATGCCGCTGCGCAATCTGGAGCTGCGCATGGCCGACACGCGGCTGATCGCCGCGCTCGCCAATCCGGCGCCGGGGAATTTCACCGCGCTCACGACGGCACCGCCTCCGGCGGCGCCAGAGACGGTGCTCTACGACGTGCTCACGCTGATCGCGAACTGACCTCATTCGGCAAGGTGCGAGAGACATGCAGATCTATAAGACGCCGGGCGTTTACGTGGAGGAGATCTCCACCCTCCCGCCGTCGGTCGCCGAGGTATCCACGGCCGTTCCGGCCTTCTTCGGCTATTCGCAGACCGGGCCGATGATCGGCCAGGTCGCCACCATGCTGGAATTCGAGGCGCTGTTCGGCGGTGCCAAGCCGACGGCGTTCACCGTCACCACGGCCACCGACCCGACGACCGCGCTGACGACAGTCCAGGACATCGGGCCCACGGCCCCCAAGGGTCCCAATCCAGACCGGCTGCTGTATTACGCGGTCAGCCACTACTTCAAGAACGGCGGCGGTCCGTGCTACATACTGTCGCTTGGTGACTACACCCGGCCGGTGGCCAAGGCCGATTTTCTCGCTGCCCTCGACCGTCTCGCACTCGAGGACGAACCGACCCTCATCGTGCTGACGGACGCGGTTCTGCTGGCGCCCACCGATTACTTCGAGGTGGCGCGAGCGGCGTTGGCGCAGTGCAACGGTCTGAAGGACCGGTTCGCGATCCTCGACGTGCCGAGCGGCGACGTCGCCGGCTTCCGCAACGGGATCGGCACCGACTATCTGTCCTATGCCGCCGCCTATCATCCCTATCTGCGCACCTCGCTGAACTTCGCCTTCACCGAGACCGGCGTGCAGATCGACGCGACCGACGCGGGTCCGGCGCCGCCCACGGTCCGAGAGGCGTCGTTCCCCGCGAGTAGTCCGGGCCTTATCGTCTCGTTCACCGGCGCGGACGCGGCGACGCCCAAGGTGCAGATCGTTGCCGGGGACAACGCGCAGGACCCGACCTTCACCGTCACCGCCGGCAACCCCACGCTCGCCATCGGCAATGCCGCCGGCAAGACGGGAAAGCAGATCGTTGACAAATGGACCGCCTGGAAAGGCGCCAACGCCACGGACGGCTTCGACATCCGCATCAGCGGCGACGGCTCGGCCCAGGTGCCGGCGACAGCGGCCGGCGATGGTGCGGACCTGCCCAAACTCGGCGGCGGGCCGGCAACGCCGAAGATGCTCGCCGATGTCAAACTGACGCAGACCGCACTGTACAACCAGATCAAGGACGCGATGACGCGCCAGCGCGTGACCTTGCCGCCCAGCGCCGCCATGGCCGGGATCTATGCGCGCGTCGATCGCGACCGCGGCGTCTGGAAGGCGCCGGCCAATGTCAGCGTCGCTGCGGTGGTGGCGGCGGACAGCAAGATGACCGACGCCGGCCAGGAGGGCCTCAACGTCGATCCGACGGCGGGCAAGTCGATCAATGCGATCCGCGACTTCACCGGCAAGGGCACGCTGGTGTGGGGCGCGCGCACGCTCGCCGGCAACGACAATGAATGGCGCTACGTGCCGGTGCGCCGGCTGTTCATCACGATCGAGCAGAACACGCGCAACGCCAGCGCCTTCGCCGTGTTCGAACCGAACGACGCCACCACCTGGCTCAAGGTGCGCGGCATGATCGAAAGCTATCTCTATAGCCTGTGGGAGCAGGGGGCGCTGGCCGGCGGCTCGCCCGACAGCGCCTATTACGTGAATGTCGGCCTCGGCAAGACGATGACGGCGCAGGACGTACTCGAGGGCCGGCTGATCGTGGAGATCGGCATCGCCGCCGTGCGCCCGGCGGAATTCATCGTGCTGCGCTTCATGCACAAGCTGCAGCAAGCCTGATCCGTAGCCGCCGCAAGCCGAGAAGGATCTGACCGATGGCCGTCAGTGCGACCGACATCAAGGCGACCTACCCGCTCCCCGTCTACAATTTCCGCGTCGAGATCGGCGCCGACGCGGTGGCGTTCTCCGAGGTCTCGGGTCTGTCGATCCAACGCGAGGTCACGACGTTCAAGGAAAGCCCGGTCGCCGGCGGCACCGCCGGTCCGCGGACGATGCACATGCCGGCGCAGGCCAGCCCGGTCAACGTGACCCTGAAGAAGGGCGTGGCGCGGTCGACCAGCGTGGCCACGCTCTATTCCTGGATCGGCAGCATCACACTGAACCAGGTCGAGAAGAAGGACATCCTCGTCCGGCTCTGCGACGAGGCGGGCAAGCCGGTGATCAGCTGGAAGATCATCAACGCATTCCCGACCAAGCTCGACGGCCCGAGCTTCGACGCCAAATCCAGCGACGTCGCGGTGGAGAGCATGGAGTTGCGCGCCGATGCCATCACCATCACCGAAAGCTGACGCCGGGCATGGCCGAGACGACAGCCATCCAGAAGACCACCTACCCGCTGCCGGCGTACAATTTCCGCGTCACGGTGGACGGGCAGTCGGCGAGCTTCGCGGAGGCTTCCGGTCTCGCCATCGAGTACGAAACGGTGACCTACCGGCACGGCTTCAGCGCTTGGGAGGGCGAGACGATCACCCGCTTCCGCGCGCTCAAGCACGTGCCGCTATCGCTGAAGAAGGGCACCGTGGCGGGCAACACCTTGTTCGGCGACTGGCTCGGCGCCAGCCCCACCAGCGCGCGCGCCATCGGTATCAGCCTGTGCGACGAGGCGGGCGCGCCGGTGGTGGTCTGGCGCATCGCCGAGGCGATCCCGACCAAGCTATCCGCGCCGACGTTCGATGCCAGCACCAATCAGGTCTCGATCGAGACGCTTGACCTTCTGGTCAGCGGCATCTCCGTCGAGCACGTCTGACGCGCATGGCTGTCAGCGAACTGCCGCTCGGCTTCCGCTTCGGAGTGTTTTTCTTCGTCGGCGGGTTGATCCCAAATCCGATCGACATCCGGTTCCAGCGCGTCTCGGGCCTGACCGCCACGGTGCAGGTCAGGCAGCTGAGCGAAGGCGGGCAGAATCTCTACGCGCACCGATTTCCCGAATCGGTCACCTACGAGAACTTGGTGCTCGAGCGCAGCGCGGCGCTGGTCTCGCCGCTCGACATCGAGTTCAACGTTGCGATGTCACTGTTCAAGTTCTCCCCTTCCAACGTCCTGGTGACATTGTTCGACGATCAGCACGCACCGCTGGCCGGATGGATGTTCCTCAAGGCGTTTCCGGTGAAATGGTCGACCTCCGACCTCGACGCCGGTCGCAGCGGGCTGGTGATCGATACGATGGAACTCGCCTATACGCGCATGCAGATCGTGAGGGCCTGAACGATGCCGATCGAGATCAAGGAACTGATCATCCGCGCCGTGGTCGATCCCGGCGTGGCCGACGAGAACGCCGAGGCGCGTCCCGCCACGGCGGGCCGCGATGCGCTGGTCCAGGCGTGCGTCGACGCAACGCTTCGCATTCTGCGCCGCGCCAAGGAACGCTGAGCATGGGCTTCCCCGACCTCTTCAAGCTGGAGAAGCTGCAGGTCCATGCCTATTCGGACGTCGCACGGAAGAAGCCGGTCGGCGATCCGTTCGAGGCGATGTTCAACCCACAGAAATTCAGCCAGACGGTAAAAACCGAGTTCGCACCTCCGGGCGGACTGAACAACGGCAGCCAGTCCGCAAGCTTCGTCCGCTCGTTGCCGGGCTCCTTGGAACTGAGCCTTCTGCTCGACGGCAGCAACGTAGGCGAGATGGGGCTGGTGAACCTGTTGTCCAGCCCGAAGACCGTGAAGCAGCGCGTCGACGCCTTTCTCGCCCTCGCCTACGCGGTGCAAGGCCAGACGCACGAGCCCAACTTCCTGAAGGTGATCTGGGGCAAGTTCGAGTTCTCGTGCCGTCTCGCCAGCATGACCGTCGCCTATACCAGCTTCGACCGCGGCGGCGAGCCGTTGCGCGCCGAACTCGACCTCAGGCTCGCGAACGACGAAGACCTGAAAAAGCAGCTCTCCAAGGTGGCGCTGAGCTCGCCGGACCTGTCGCATAGCCGCGTCGTGCGCCGCTGCGACACGCTGCCGCTGCTCACCGCCGAGGTCTACGGCAGTTCGCGCCACTATCTGCGGGTGGCGCGAGCGAACGGGCTCAGTCATTTCCGCGAACTCGTCCCGGGGCAGACGATGCTGTTCCCTCCGCTCGCCCAATAGGGCAGCGCACGCGCATGCTCGGCGGCGACGGCCTCGTCATCCCGACCATCCTGGTCAACGGCCAGGCGCTCGATGATTCCTACCTGATCGTTTCGGTTGATATCGACCGCGAGGTGAACCGGATCCCCACCGCGAGCGTGGCCATCGCGATGGCCGGCGCGTTCGACGCACAAGCCATCCTGCTCGGCGGCGGCCCGTTCGCGCCGGCCGCCCAAGTGCAGATCAAGCTGCGCCAGGGCGACATCGAAGCGAAGGTGTTCGAGGGGCTGGTTACCGGGATCGGGGTACGCGGCCGCGGCGGCGCGCCGGTGGTTGAAGTCACGCTAAAAGACAAGGCCATCCGCCTGAACGGCGCCCGGCAGAACCGAATAAACATCGAAATGACCGATGCCGAGGCAATCCGCTCGACGGTGACCGCCCATGGGCTTTCGCTCGCGGATGCTCCGGGCACCCAACCGACACACCCGATACTCGTCCAATACGACGCCACGGACTGGGACTTCATTCTCGCGCGGGCCGACGCGCAGGCACTCGTCGTGGTCGTCGTCGACGGCGCGTTGTCGCTGAAAGAGATGGCGGCGGATGGCGCTGCGACCCATAGCTTTACCTACGGGATCGACGAGATCAGTGATTTTCAGCTTGATCTCGACATGACACGCCAGCGCCCGAAGGTCGGCGGCAGCGCGTGGGACTCGCAAAATCTCGGGGCGACGGCGATCGCCAACGCTGAGGCGCCAACACTCTCGCAAGGCGGCAGTGGCATCGACGGCGCGGCCCATGATCTCGCACTCGGCGACGAGCGTCTTGTCCACATGGTACCGATGCTTGGTGCCGAAGTGAAAGGCTGGACTACCGGGCGCCTGACGCGGCAGCGGTTAGCCCTGGTCCGGGGCCGCATCGCGGTGCCGCTCGTCGCCGATCTCGCGCTGATGACTCTCATCAGCCTCAAGGGTTTCGGCGACCGGTTCGATGGCCGGGCGCTCGTTACCGGCCTGCGCCACCGCATCGATGCGCAGGGCTTCGGCACCGAGATCCAGTTCGGGCTGTCGCCCGAGCCGTTCGGCCGCACCCCCGACATCGCCGATGCCCCCGCGCACGGCTTGCTGCCGCCGATCAGCGGACTGCAGCTCGGCATCGTCAGCAGCACGGACAACGATCCCGACGGCGAGGCGCGTGTGAAGGTGAAGGTGCCGGCGATCGCCTCCGATCCGGCGTCGGAACTATGGGCGCGGATCGCCACGCCGGACGCCGGCGCCGATCGCGGGATCTGCTTCCTGCCCGAAGTGGCCGACGAGGTCGTCGTGGGCTTTCTCGACAACGACCCGCGCCATCCCGTGGTGCTGGGACGCCTGCACGGGTCGAAGAACCCCCCGCCTGGTGATTTCAAGGATGGGAAGAAAAAGGGCATCCTGACGAAGTCGGGCATCAAGATCACAATGGTCGAGGCTAGCAATCCGTCCATTACGATCGAAACGAAAGCCGGCCGCAAGCTAGTCCTGGACGACGACGGCAAGAAGGTGACGCTCGCCGACAGCGACGGCAACACGATCTCGTTCGCGGATGGTGGCGTCACCATCAAGTCGGCGAAGGATCTGAAGATCGAGGCGGATGGCGCGATCAAGATTAAGGGTAGCACGATCGATCTGAACTGAACACCGGGCGGGGGCGGGTGTGGCGACGGCAAACGGGCTGGGAGACGCGCAATGAGCGACCGGGTGGTGGACGGCGCGGCCGCATTCCTCGGCCGTGGCTGGGGCTTCCCGCCGGCCTTCGGGACGGGCGGGCAGGAGGTAGCGATGGTCGCGGGCGAGGAGGATATCAGCCAGAGCCTGCGCATCATCTTCGCCACCGAACTGGGCGAGCGCGTCATGCGTGACGATTTCGGCTGCGATCTGCGCCGCTACGTGTTCGAGGAGATGGACAACACGCTGCTCACCAAGATCGGCGCGGCCGTCTCGGACGCGATCCTATATCACGAGGCGCGCATCCGGCTCGACGGCGTCGATGTCTCCGAAAGCGGGCAGACCCCCGGCCTGATCGCCATCGCCGTCACCTATACGGTACGCAGCAGCAACACGCGGTTCAACCTCGTCTATCCGTTCTATCTGCAGGAGGCGACGGCGCGCGGGCTATGAGCGACAAAGTCCTCGTCAACGGCGACACCGTGATGTTCTTGCCCAATTTCGGGGCGGCGGTGGTGGTTGTCCGTCCAGGCCAACTCAAGGCCAGCGGTCCAGCCAAGATCGGCGGCAAGAAGATCTGCGTCGACGGCGACGAGAGCCAGGTGAGCGTGCCAGGCTGCGTCTACATGACGCCGCAATACTCCATCCCCGGCACAGGCACGCTGAAGATCCAGGCGCTCGCCGCGAATCAGCGGGCGCGGACGGAGAAAACCGGCGGCAAGGCGCTGCTGTTGAAGGGGGCCAATTTCACTGCCGTCTTCGAGGTGCAGTCGCCCGCCCAGCAGCCGCCGCCGGGACCGGGTTCGCCGGTTCCCGACGCGACACCGAAATACACCGGAAGTGGCATGTTCGTGCCGACCAACGTCACCGTCCAGGCGAGCTGAGCGGGGCGGCGCGCATGGCGGCGAAACCCACCGAGATCGTCTCGCTCCGCCGCGATGGCACCAGCCAGGCGGCGCGCGCGAATCCCGATCTCGATCCCGCCAACCTCGGCATCGACGAGCGCTCCACCCGCGATCTTCTGGCGTTCACCCGTACACAAGCCACGCAGCTGTTGTATTATGACGAACAGAACATCCCGTCCGGAACTTGGGCCGGCTTCTTCGCCGATGTCAGCGACGACGACATCATCGCCTTCCTCGACCGGCCGGAGGACTTTGCCGAGGACCGCAATCGGGCACTGCGCCGTCCGCACTTCGTGCTGTTCCTGACGTGGCTGCAACTGCTCGGCATCGGTCGCGATGCGATCAATGGACTCACCCGACGGCATCTCGAGTTCTATTTCCGCGACGTGCTGCGTCTGGCGCCGCGGCCGGCCGTGCCCGACCGGGTGTTCGTGCTATTCGGCCTCGCCGTCGGGGTCGACACCACCGCGATCGCGCAGGGCACGCTGCTGGCCGCCGGCCGCGACGCCGCCGGCAACAACCGGTTCTACAGCACCGAGCGCGCGCTGATCGTGAACCGCGCGAAGGTGGCCCGACTGTCCTCGGTCTTCACCGACAAGCGGATCATCGGCATGGCGGAGGCGCGCACCGCCAGCGTCGGCACGAAGGAAGAACGGTTCCTCGCGATGCTGCAGCTCGCGCTGGGCGATCCCTCGCCCGGCGACCCGCTGGCGCCGTTTGCCGGCAAGCCGGTGGACTATCCCCGTCTGCTGGGCTTCGCCGACCTTGTCGCCTTCGCCCCATCGGCGCTGTGGCTGCAGCTGTTCGAACTCCGCCAGCTCGTCGCGCGCAAGCGGACCCGCGACCACGCCGACCCGGACTGGCGGATGATCAATGCCATCCTGACCAAGGCGGCCCGGTCGAGACGCCACGACGAGGCGTGGACTTTCGCCCCGGCCAACCCGCGCGACTTCGCCGCCAACCTCTCGACCGCACTCGGCGGCACGCCTGATTTCGCCGGGTTGCCGGAAGTGCGGACGGTCGACGACCTGTACGCGCAGCGCTACCGGCAGGACGTGCGCGACGCCATCGCCGCCAAGCTGTTCCTCTCTGTCGACGACTTCGTCGCCATGATGGATCTGAAGCGCGCGGCCGATACCGATTGGCGGATCGTCAACTCGCTGCTGGAACAGGCCGGTCAGCGGAAGCGCAACGACCAGACCTATCGTCTGGTGCCCGCCGATCCTGCCGATTTCGTCGCGAATATGAACGCGGCGATCGGCCCGGTCGATTTCACCCGCGCGGACGTCGCCGATATCGACGGCTATGCCGACGCGATCGCCGCGCTGGAACAGTATGTCTTCATGTCCGCCGAGCAGTTCGGCGTGGTGATGGCGGCCGCCAAACAGCCGGAGGCGCTGGTTCCGGCGCGCAGCTGGAACACGATCTACGACTATCTCGCGCAGGCCCATCGCCAGAAGGTGTTCGCCGGTCGCCGTGCCGCGCTGCGCCAGGTGCGCGTCGCTGCCAAGACGGATGCGGAAGGGTTCCACGCCATCCTCGTCATGGCGCTCGGCGAGACGACGGGCGCGCCGGCGGACGCGCTGATCGACGGGTTGGCTGGACTGGCCAACGCCGATGAAATCGCGACGCTGCGCACGGTCGCCGGACAGACGGCCGTTCAGGGCGCCGTGACCGTCGCGCAATGGGAGCAGACCTACGACATCCTCGAACGCGCCCAGCGCAACCGCGAGCAGTTCCCCGATCCGCTGGCGCGCAGGGAGGAATGGCTCAATCTCTATGCACAAGCCGACGCCACGGCCGTGCGGGTGGGCGCCGCGAAAGCGCGGGATGGCGAACCGGTGCGCTGGAAGACCTTCGGTGCCGCGCCGACGGCGCCTACCCCCAGCATGCCGCCCCCGAGGATCCTCGGACTCGCGATCGCCTCGCCGCTGTTCGCGCTAAGCGCCGGCGAGCGACAGCTCGTACTGACGTTGGCGTTCTACGACGACGGCGGCGGGCCACTGCTGCTGCCCGGCGAAACCCCGTTCGCGGTGGAAGTCAGCACCGCGAAAGGGTGGATCGAGCCGGCCATCGTCGAACTGGGCGCGGCCGATTACGCGAAGCTGACCGACATCGCCGCGGTTCCGACCGGAACCAAACTGCTCGGTCTCAGTCTGCGGCTGACGCTGCATGCCGACGCTGCGCCGATCGACGCGCCGCCGCCCGACCAGCGCTTCGACGACTGTCCATGGCCGGTGACGCGGATCACCCTTCGCCCGATCTGGAGCGCCGACGAGAACCGCTTCGTCATCCGTTACGCGCGGCTGCGCACGCTGCGCCTGGCGCGGGTGCATCTGCGGTCGGCTGTGGGCAGTTACGTCGAGCCGGACCTGCGAGCGGACGCGCCCTCGCTCACGCCGCTCGTACTGGAAAACGACGACGGAGGTCTCGACGGCAAGCGGCCGTTCGAGCCGTTCGGCGCCGCACCCGCCGCCGGCGCCGCGCTCGCGTTCGGCCATCCCGATCTGCTGCACAAATCGCTGCGGTCGCTGCGGCTGCGGCTTGCCTGGATGGGCGGTCCCGCCGATCTCGACACGCTGTACGCCGCCTACGGTCTCACCAGTCCGTTCTCGGTGACCATCAGCCAGGTTGATGACCATGTGCATGTCACGCTGCTCGCGGCAAATGCGCCGTTGTTCACCGTCGACCCGGCCACCCGGAAGCAGGACGCGACCGCGCCGCACGTGATAGACATCCCCACCATTGCGGGCGCTTGGCAGCCATACACCCTGCCCGATCCCGCGCCGCTCGATCCGCTGGTGACCGCGTGGCCGCGCTACCTGCGCGCGGAACTGGCGCCGATCGGCTTTCAGCATCAGGAATACCCGGCGCTGGTCTCGCGCAAGACGCTGGGGCTCGCGGCGTCGATCGCCAATCTCGCCGCAGGCAAGAGCACCGCCTCGATCGATCCGGCGGCCTACGCCGTTGGCCAGCCCTACACCCCCAAACTGAAGTCGCTGAGCCTTGATTTCGTCGCCGCCCATGAACTGTTGATGGAATCCTATCTGCCGGGGCCGACATCCGATCAGATCTTCCATCTGCATCCATTCGGCCAGGCCGAGGCCGTCGTTACGGCTCCGGGGCAAGGCTTCCCGTTCCTCCCGGCCTACGACAACGAGGGTGAACTCTATATCGGCATCGCCGATCTGCGACCTCCGCAATCGCTCGCCGTGCTGTTCCAGATGGCCGAGGGCAGCGCCAATCCGGACGTGGCACGCAGTCCGGTGATCTGGAGCTTCCTCGACGCCGGCGGCTGGCAGCCGCTCGGCAGCGAGGCCATCCTGCAAGAGGGCACGCGCGGGCTCATCAATTCCGGCATCATCGAATTCGCGCTTCCGCCGGCAACGCCCGACCGGCGGCTGCCGGCGGGATTGTTCTGGCTGCGCGCATCGGTGGAATCCGGCGCCGCCGGCGTGTGCGACGCCGTTGCCTTGCACACGCAGGCGACGTCAGCATGCTATGTCGACTCTGGCGGCGCGCCCGATCACTACCGCAGTCCGCTGGCGGCGTTTTCGATCACGGCCCTCGCTGCACCGCTACCGGGTGTCGCCTCGGTCAGCCAACCGTACACCTCGTTCGGGGCGCGCATGGCCGAGGAAGCGTCGAGCTTCTACACGGCGGCGAGCGAGCGGCTGCGCCACAAGCAGCGTGCCGTGACGCTGTGGGACTACGAGCGTCTGGTGCTCCGGCGCTTCCCCGAGGTCTATAAGGTGAAATGTCTGCCGGCCACACTCGCCGACGGTCCGGCCAGTGGCGCCGACGGCGGGCTCGGCGCGGTGCGGGTGGTCGTGATTCCCGACATCCGCTCGAGAAGTCTGTTCGATCCGTTCGAACCCAAGGCGCCCGCGTCGCTGCTCGCCGACATCGACGCCTATCTTGCCCCGCTGATCCCCGACACCGCGTGGCTGCAGGTCGGCAACGCGGCCTATGTGCAGGTGCGCGTTCGCGTCGGCGTACGTTTCGTGGATCAAAGCAATCCCGGCTACAACAAACAGCGTCTGAACGATGAACTGAACCGCTATCTCTCACCCTGGGCTTATGACGAGGGCGCCGACATCGTCATCGGCCGCCGCATCTACGCCAACAGCCTGGTCAACTTCATCGACGAGCGTCCGTACGTGGACTACGTTGCCGGCATTAAGCTGTTCTGGAGCGACGATGGAGAAACCTTCCATCTTGCGCCATCAGGGGGCGACGAGGGCGACTACGTGTCGTCGGACCGCGCGGACGCGGTGCTGGTGGCGGCGCGCCAGCACGAGATCGACCTGATCGTCGACGAAATCTACAAGCAGGACGAGTTCAGGGGCTTGAACTACATGAAGATCGAACTCGACTTCGCGGTCGAATAGGAGGAGCGCGCGATGCGCACGAGCGCCCGTTACGTAAACCAGGAGACTGCCGGCCAATGAATGTCGATGATGGCAAGAAGTCCCGCGCGGCGCTGAAAGGCTATTTCGTCAAAAACGCTATCCCGACCGAGGGACAGTTCGCCCAGTTCGTCGACAGCGGCCTCAACCAGCGCGACGACGGGTTGGTGAAGACCGCCGGTGATCCGCTCTCTGTCGAGGCGGCCGGCGACGACACGAGCTTCAAGAAGGCGCTGAACTTCTACACCCGCTTCGCCGACGCCGATCCCGCGTGGACGGTGTCGCTGCGCCCCCGCGCCAACCCAGCCGATCCTCTCACCGGTCGCGCGGCGCTCAGCATCAACGATGCCGCCGGCAACAGCCGCCTCAGCATCGATGCCGCCACCGGACGCATCGGCATTGGCATCGTCGGGGCGGCCGAGCCGCTGGAAGTGAATGGCCGGATCAAGGCAGGGGCGCTGATGATCGGCCCCTGGGCGCCCAATCCGGGCGCCTACGTGTTCGTTGGCACCAGCGGCCTCGACCAATCCGCCGCCCGCAACTATGCCCTGCTGCAGAGCTCCGCCGGTGACGATCTGGGGCGCACCTTCCTCAACTCGCCGCTGGACATCCGCTTCCGCATCGGCAACGCCGACCGCATGTGGCTGACGGGCGATGGCCAGCTCAGCGTCGTGGGCCGCGTCAAGACGGGTGCGCTGACGATCGGCCCTTGGCCGGCCAATCCCGGCGGTTACGTCCACTTTGGCACAGATTCGCTGGATCAGGGAGCCGCTGGCAACTACGCCCTGCTCCAGGGCGCGACGGGCGGCGACCTTGGTCGTACGTTCGTGAACTCGCCGCTCGACATCCACTTCCGCATAGGCAACAGCGACCGCATGGTGCTGACCACCGAAGGCCTCTTCCTCACCAACCGGCTGGAAGTCGGCGGTTCCGACATCTATTTCACCGATCCCAACCATAACCATTCCGGTATCGCCAACGTCCTGGGTCACGCCGCGATCGAGAATGGCGCCAACTATCAAGGCCTGATGATCCTCGGCCGTACGATATCGACCAACCCGATTAAACGGGTGGTGAAACTGTGGGACGACGTGTTCATTGCCGGCCAGTTGAACGGCCACGCCGCCGACCTCGCGGAAATCTATTTCTCCCCCACCACGCTCGAACCCGGCGACGTGGTGAGCCTGCGGCCGGATCGCGACCAGATCGCCCCCAGCGGCGAACCATTCGATCAGGCGGTCATCGGCGTGATTTCCGCCAATCCGGGGGTCGTGCTCAATTCGCCGCCGCAACAGGCGGATCGGCCGACCGATGACGGCGCGGCCTACCCCGTCGCACTGTGCGGACGGGTGACCTGCAAGGTAACCGACGAGGGCGGACCGATCCACCGCGGCGATCTGCTCACCAGCGCCTCGCTCGCCGGTCACGCCATGCGCGCGCAGGCGGCCGGGCCGGAGGGGGTGTTCCGTTCCGGCACCATCATCGGCAAGGCGCTGGGATCGCATACCGCGGGCGTAGGGGTGATCGACATCTTCGTCATGCTGCACTGAGCCGCGGCATGCTCGACGACGTGAACGCGCCAATGCAGGCCCAATTGCAAGAACGGCTGGACAAGCTGAAACAGGAGTTCACGCGCGGCCGGGAGCAGCTCGCGCAGACCGAAGCGCGCGCACAGGAGTTGCGCGAGACGCTGCTGCGCATCTCCGGCGCAATCCAGGTGCTGGAGGAGATGCTGGGCGCCTCCACCGGCGGGCCCGAGTAAGGTGGGAACAGGATCGGCGCATGGACCCCGTCACCATATCGGCCGATGCGCCCGAGCACCCGATCCTCGACTACGCGGCGCTGGTCGCGGCGGGCATGGCGCAGCTCGAACGCCTCGCCGGTGACGCGTGGACCGACTTCAACGCCCATGATCCCGGCATCACGCTGCTGGAGGCCGGCTGCTACGCGCTCACTGATCTGGGCTACCGCATCTTCCACCCCGTGCCGGACCTGCTGGCCGACGGCGGCGCCGACGCCGCCGTGGGGCTATTCACGCCATCGGAAGCACTCACCGGCCGTGCCGTCACGCTCGACGATTTGCGCCGTGTCGCGCTCGACGTGACGGGGGTGAAGAACGCCTGGGTCGAGCGGGTCGATCAGCCTGCCGTCAGGTTGCGCTACGACGACGGGCCGAAGGAACAGTCGATCGATCTCGGGCAGCCGGCCTCGCCGACGTCGGCGCCGATCACGCTCGCCGGGCTCTACCGCGTGGTGGTCGAGAAATCGGATCTGGAGGACGCGGACAGCCCGTCGCTGCGCCGGGCGGTGGCGCGCCGGCTACACGCCCATCGCAACCTCTGCGAGGATTTCGAGGAGATCACCGTGCTCGACCCGCTGCCGGTCGCGGTGCTCGCCAGCGTCGAGATCGGCGAGACCGAGAACGGCGCAGATGTGCTGCTCGGCATCCTCGAGCGCGTCGGCGCCTACGTGTCGCCCACGATCGGCTTCTTCTCGCTGACCCAGGCGCTGGCGTCCGGGGCGGCCATCGACACCGTGTTCGACGGACCGGCGCTCGCGCGCGGCTTTGTTGATACCGCATCCCTCGCGGCCGGACGCCGGCGGCAAGCGCTGCACACCTCCGACGTCATTCGCGAGATCATGGCCGTGCCCGGCGTGCGCGCCGTGCGTACCATCCGGCTCGCCCGCGCCGGCGACACGGTGGGCGAGGCGTGGTCGCTGGCGGTCGACGCCGGAGGGGCGCCGCGCCTCGACCTCGATTTCAGTCAGATCAGCCTGTTCAAGGGCCGCCTGTCCGTGACGGTCGACAAGGACATTGTTGCGGCAGCCTATCGTGCCCGCGCGCGCACGGCGCGCCTGTTCCCGGTCTTGCCGCTCGACCGCCGCGACGTGCGCGCGCCGGCCGGTCAGGACCGTGATGTCGCCGCGTACGTGCCGTTGCAAAACGAGTTGCCGCTTGCCTACGGCATCGGCGCGGGCGCGCTGCCCGCTGCCGCCAGCGACGCGCGTCACGCCCAGGCCAACCAGCTCCGCGCCTATCTCGCCCTGTTCGATCAGCCGCTGGCGAACGAGTTCGCGCAACTGGCGCATCTGCGCTGCCTGTTCTCGGTCGCGGACGACACGAGCGTGAGCTACGCATCGCAACTCGTCGGCGCGGTCCCGGCCGGCGGCGACGGCACCACTCCCGCCCCCATCCTGGCGCCGACGTTCGACGCCGCCGCGTTGCAGGCCATGGTGGAGGCACCCGGCGCCGCTGGCGCGATCCGTCGGCGCAACCGGTTCCTCAACCACCTGCTGGCCCGCTTCGCCGAGACGATCACAGACGATCCCCAGGCCACCAACGCCGTCGCCGGCGCCGATCCGGCGACCCTCGACGTGCGACTGCTCGACGCCAAGCGCCGCTTCCTGGCGCACTTTCCGCACCTTAGTGGAGCGCGCGGCACCGGCTGTGACTATCTTTCGGCCGACGGCGCCGACAGCGCCCCGGCACTGGCCGAGCGGGTGCGCCTCAAGCTCGGCCTGCCGAACGACCCGGCGCTGCGTTTCCTCGTTGTCGAACACATCCTGTTGCGCGCGGTCGCTGAGGACGCGGTCAATGCCCTGCCGTTCCTCGCCGCCGCCGCGCGCGATGATCCGTTCTCGCTGCAACTTAGCTTCGTGCTGCCGGTGGCGCTGCAGCACCTCGCCCCGCTGATCGAAACGGTGGCGCGCGAGGAGACGCCAGCGCATCTCGTTGCCTATATCGTCTGGCTGGATCCGGACCCCTTTGCCGCCTTCGCGCGGGCCTATGGCGCGTGGCTCGCCACGCTGCGCAGTTACTGGCTGGCCGACCGGTTCGGCCTCGATCCTGGTGACCTCACGGCCGGCCCTGGCGCGCCATGAGCACCCCGACCGCGCTCCGTTTCCGCGATGCTCGCGACCGGATGATTGATCTGCTGGGCCTGGGCGAGACGTATCCGCTGCGCGATCTGACGGTACGCGACGACCGGCTGACCGTGGCCTTCGGCTCGACCGCCAAAGTACCGGTCGAGATCAGCCAGCCCGATGTGACCTATAGCTTGCGCGACAAGGACGGGCATTCCGCCGGCGTGGCGATGGTCGGCACCGGAGACACCGTCCTGATCGAGACGCCCACAATCCACGACGACATCACCTACACCGTGCACGCCCGCAAGCCGAGCGGGCGCGAGGCGGACTTGTTCACGCCGGGACCAGTGAAAGTCGGCCTCGATCTCGACCTCGCCGCCACGATCGCGACGACGGACCCAGGCGTGCTGCTTCTGGTCGACTACGGCAGCACTGTCACGGTGCAGATCCTGCACAGCCAGGATGGGGTTGACTATCGCCTGGTGCGGTTCCCCACCGGCGATCCCCCGCACCCCGACGACATGGAGGCGGCGGCCGGCGACGACATCCTCTCCGCCGACGACCGGCTTGTGCGCGGCACCGGTGGGCCGATCGAGCTGCCGAGCAAGCCGATGGCCGAGGATACCGTGCTGCGCATCCGCGCGATCAAGGTGTTCGACGCCTCGCTTGCCCGGCCGCCCCAGACCAACCTGCTGGCGGCGCGCCTGCCGCTGCTGGTGCGGGCCGATCCAGGGCGCCCAGTCGTGGCCGATCCGGCACCGATCGTCGGCTACCAGGGCGCCGCTGCGGCGCGAGTCGGCAAGACCCAGGGCAGCGCGTTCTACCGCGCCTTCGCGCACCAGATCGCCGATCCCGAGTATCAGCAAGGCGCCACGCCCGGACCGGGCATCGCCGCGGTCAAGGTGGACGGCCAACCCGACGCGCTGGTGCTGCTGCCGCCGCTGCCCGCCGCCGGCGGCGATCTTCCCGGCTCGGCGCCGATCGGCGCCGAGCAGGCCGGCACCGGCGCGGATCTCGTGTTCGCGCTGCCGCCGGTGGCGGAGGATACGGTGGTGGCGGTGCAGGCCCGTAAGCAGCACCAGACCGCCGACGGGCCGGTGATCTCCGCCGTCTGGCTGGCCCAGACCGCGGTCGTGCTGGCGCGCCCCGACCCGAACGCGGAGCCGCGGCTGCTCGTCACGGTGCAAGACGGCAAGACCACCGGCACGCTGGACGTCATCGGCGGCCAGCCGGGCGTGTTCTACACGCCTAGCATCACGCCGCCGGCCGCGCCGATCGCGCCTCCCGCCTACGTGCACAAGCGCGACACCGCCGACGCCACGTTCAACAAGGGGTTGGGCCAGCTCAAATTGGAGGTCGATTACGTGCTCGCGCGCGACCCGCCCGGCGGCGGATCGCCGGACCTCGCGCACACGCCGCCGCTCTCGCCCAGTTTGACGACGGACCCGCTCGCCGCCGGCGCCACGATCGCCCTGCACGCCATGAAGGCTCAGACCCGCGTCGGCGCCGACCTCGCCGCGACGGCGGCGCTCGATCCGATGCCGGAGCTTCATGTCGACCCCCTGATCAATTTCGGTGCCCCGGCGCGCGTGGAGGTGCGCGGCAGCCGCGTGACCGACAGCTATGAGTTGCTGCGGGACAGCCAGGTCGTCGGCGCGTCGCAGGACGGCACCGGCGCGACGCTCACCTTCGTCACCGATCCGCTACGCCAGGACGCCGTATTGGAAATCGCCGCCGTGAGCAAGGCGACGATCCCGGTGGAGCGACGCGGGCGCCTGCCCGTAGTTGTTCGCCCGGACCCGTCCCGGCCGGTAGCCGCGAAGGATGCGACGGTGCCTTCGGGAACGGCAACCGCGATCCTGGTCGATGTCAGCCAGCCGGGCGTCGCCTACCAGCTCGTCGCGCGCGGTGCGCCGGTCGGCACGGCGGTTGCCGGCACTGGCGCCGCGATCGCGCTTCCGACCGGACCAATCACGACGAACATCACGTTCTCGGTCGCCGCCACGCGGTCGGATAACGCCGCGACCACCGTCACCCTCGCCCAGACGGCCACCGTCGCCGTCAAGCCGGCCTAGGGTGATGGGGCGGTCGGCGCGCGGCTAGCGGACGCCGCCCATGCCGGCGCAACGCCACGCAATCCGCCGGCAGATCATCGAGCTGCGGGTTCGCGACGCGACGGAGGCGGCGCGGCTATCGCCGGTCATGGCCGCCCTGGTCCAGGATCGGATCATGCCGATCCTGGACCGGTGCTTCAGCGCCGCGAGTGACCCGGAGCGGGTGGACCGGATCGACCGGCTGGAACTCGACCTCGGCCGCCTGTACTCCGCGCGACTGGCCGAGGATCTGGCGACGAGGGTGGAGGCACGGCTGCCCGCCGCGCTGCGGCAGGCCACCCCTGCCCGCAGCGGGGCGGCGCGGGCAGGGACGGGGTCGGCCGGGGCGGAACCGGCCGAGGCTGGGCCGGAAAGCGCCGCGCTGCTGCTGATCGGCCAGTTTGCGCGCACCGGCGGGCTGCCGTGGTGGAGCGACGCCCGCACGCTGCGCACGCTGGACGAGGCCGTGGAGACAGCGCATCGTGCCACCCCCCACGCCCTCGCCGCGCTGCTGCGCGGCCTCGCGGCCGATCGCCGCGCCATCGAACGGCTGGTGCTGCACCAATCCGATGCCGGGCTGGAGCAGCTGCTCTCGCTGCTTGCCCCCGCCGCCGTCGCGCTGCCGAACCAGCTCGGGCCGCTGCTGGCCGAGGCACCCGCATTGGCGGCCATCGGACCGCTGCGGCTGCGCCGCCTGCTATGGCGGGAGGCCTTATCGGCGGCACTGGGCGGCGCGGCCGACGACGGGGCATTGCTTGAAGCACTGCTCACTAACCTTGCATCGGCAGCGGGCACCACGCTCGCGCTGCTGCTCGCCGATCTGCAGGCGGGTGGCTTGAGCCAGCAGGACGGGCTGGGGGCGCGCATCGCCGTCCTCGCCGCGCGGTTCCCGCCGCCGGTCGCCACGGCCACGCCTGAGACTGACCTGCTCGCGCTGTTCGACCGTGCCGCTTCACGCGCGCCCGCGCTCCATCCCTTGCTCGAACTCCTGCGTCCGCTCGCCGCGCGCCTGCCGGCGCCCGACCGGGATGCCTGCGCGGCGGCGCTTGATACGCTGTCGCGCCCCGGCATCGGCACCGAGGATGCCGCAGCCGCGCGCGCCGTCGGCGCTCTGCTGCGCCCGTTCACGCGCGCCGCCCTGGTGACGATGGCGACGCTCAGTCCGATGCTGGCGCCTCTGGAACAGTACTCCGAGCCGCCGGCGCGGCCGCGCGCCGTCCCGCCTACTCGCACTGCCGCCGACGACGAGCCGGCGCGCTATGTGGAGAATGCCGGCCTATGCCTGCTCTGGCCATTCCTGGGCCGCTTCCTCGCCCGGCTCGGTCTGCTCGCCGCCGACGAGACCGGCTTCGCGCGCGAGCCGGCGCGCCACCGCGCGGTCGGGCTGCTGCACCACGTCGCCACCGGCGAGCGCGAGGCGCCGGAATTCTGGCTGGCGCTCAACAAGGTGTTGTGCGGGCTGGACCTGGACGCGCTGGAAGTGTTCGGACCGCCGGTGACGGACGCCGAGGCCCAGGAGACCGACGGCCTGCTGGCGGCCGTCATCGCGCATGCCGGCTGCCTCGGCGCCATCTCCGCCGACGGGTTCCGCGGCAGCTTCCTGCTCCGCCGCGGCGCGCTGTCCACCCGCGACGGCGCTTGGCTGCTGCGCGTCGAGCGGCAGGCGGCCGACGTGCTGCGCGAACGCTTTCCATGGAGCACCGAATGGATCAGGTTGCCCTGGATGCGGGCGCCGCTGCGGGTGGAATGGTAAACGCGCTGTCGCCGACAACCGCGTTGGAGAGCAACGCGCGTGACCTGGAGGCCGAACTAGGCTGGTTCGCCCGGGTGATCGATGCGCGCATGAAGCTCTATTTCGACGTTGCGTGCGAGTACGACGCGGTGACCGCGATCGCCCCGCCCGCCCTGTCCGGCTCACCCTACGCGGCGTTCGCGCGGGGGCTCGACTTCGCTGAGCGGCTGGCGCTGGTGCTCGCCCTGGTGCCGCATCTGCGGCCGCTGCTGCTCGACGTGTTCCACACCCGCAACCAGACCTTCGATCGCCACTTCACCGAATTCGGCGGCGTGCGCGGCAGCGCCGACGGCGATTTCTGGCCCACCGGCGAGACACTCGCTTTCATCCTTGGCGGCACCGAACTCGACGCGCGGTTCCGGCTGCATGCGCTGTTCGATCCGCGCCATCTGTTCGCGCGCCGCGATGTGCTGCACGCGCGGCCCGCCGGTGCAGACGTCCCCTGGATGAAGGCGCCGCTCAGGCTGTCCGAGGAGTATCTGAGCCTGTTCACCACGGGCGAGCCACGGCATCCTGCCTTCAGCGCGCAGTTCCCGGCGCGCCAGGTGCGGACCGAGCTCGACTGGGGCGACCTCGTGCTGCATCCCGCCACGCGCGAGGGGCTCGCCGAGATCGAGGCCTGGATCGAGCACGGTGAGACCCTGATGCGCGATTGGCGGATGGCCGCGAAGCTGCGCCCCGGCTACCGCAGTCTGTTCCATGGGCCGCCGGGCACCGGCAAGACCATGACCGCCTGCCTGCTCGGCCAGTCCACCGGACGCGAGGTGTACCGGATCGACCTGTCGATGGTGGTGTCCAAATACATCGGCGAGACGGAAAAGAATCTCGCGCTGGTGTTCGATCAGGCCCAGCATAAGGGCTGGATCCTGTTCTTCGACGAAGCCGATGCGCTGTTCGGCAAGCGCAGCGAGACCAGGGACGCGCATGACCGCTACGCCAACCAGGAGGTCGCGTTCCTGCTGCAGCGCATCGAGACGTTCGATGGCATCGCCATCCTCGCCTCGAACCTGCGCGACAACATCGACGACGCTTTCGCGCGCCGCTTCGAATCCATCATCTACTTTCCGCTGCCCCGGTCCGAGGAGCGGGCGCGGCTGTGGCGGCAGGGCTTCTCGCCCCGTGCCGAGCTGCGCGAGGACCTCGATCTCGACATCATCGCACGCGATCACGCTCTGTCGGGCGGCTCGATCATGAATGCGATCCGCTTCGCCTCGCTGCGGGCGCTGAAGAACGGCGGACGGCCGATCGGCCACCACGATCTGCTGCACGCGATCCGCCGGGAGATGGCCAAGGAAGGACGGGCGGCATGAAAACAAACGCGCAGAGCCAGCAGACGCCCCCTTCCCGCGCCCAGAGCCCATCCAAGGGCGGCGCCGCTATGAATCCGCCCCGCTATGGCATGGAGTTCGTCGATGCGCGGCCGCCGCGCGGGTTGGAGATCGGCGCCGCCGACGATCCGGCCGAATTCGCGGCGCACCGCGCCACCGAACGGATCATGCCGCCGGCCGGCTCGGTGGCCGCTCGCGCGCCAGCGCGAGCGGCGGCGTATTCGCGCCGACCGGCGCCTGCCAGCGTGCATCGCGTGCTTGCCTCGACCGGGCAGGCGCTCGATGCCAACGCAAGGCGGATGATGGAATCGCGGTTCGGCGCCGATCTCGGCGGCGTCAGGGTGCACGCCGATGCCGCCGCCGCCGCCTCGGCGGCGACGATCGAGGCGCGTGCCTATGCCAACGGTGACCGGATCGCCTTCGCCGCCGGGCAGTACCGGCCCGAAACGCCGTCCGGCCAGCGGCTGCTGGCGCACGAAATCGCCCACGTCATTCAGCACCGGCAAGGCTCGGCCGGCGAACGGGCAACCGTCCGCCGCTACACCGAATACGACAACGCCGAGCAGACGGCGGGCAAGTCGCTGGGCTGGGTGCATCCGGCCGGCGACCCGCTGCGCGTGGCCGGCGACGGTCAATTGGCCGCCGAAGAAAAGGGTTGGGGCGCCAACCAGAGCAAGCGCGCCTGGGCAAGCACGGCGAAGATCGCCAGTGCCAACGCCGCGCTGGCGAAAGCGGGATCGAACGTGACGCTGGCGCCCCAGGCGGCGACGATCTCCGGCAAGCCCCCGGCGACGCCGACCGGCGCTGCCGTCTCGCTCAAGGAGGTGGTGCCGACCAAGTCGGCCGGCGTGGGCGCCTTCGAACTGGCGCAGGATTGCGGCTCGGCCGCCAAACAGGTGATGGGCAGCCCGGGCGCGGCCAAGGACGTGGCGGTGCTGAAAAGCGGCGCCACGGAACGATATACGCAGGCGCGCGATTATCACGGTGGCGATCCCACCACGCCCGAGGAATTCTCCGAGGAAGTCTACAAAAAGGAGTTCGGATCCGGATTGACCCGGGCCAAGGCGTACGAGAAATACGCCGCGCTGTCAGCCACCGAGAAGGACAAGTTCGACAAGAAATACGGCATCAACAAATACGCGCGGCCGAATGTCGGCCAGGGCCTGACCGTGAGCACGGAGAAGGACATGCCGGGCTTCAAGGAGGTCAGCGGCTTCACCTGGAATTTCCATTACGCGGCCGTGGTGCTGACCTCGGCTTCGGATTACGTCACCCTCGAGAATGCCGCCGGCTGGGCGGCGACCGACTGGATCTTCTACATGTACGGCCCGGCGAGCAAGAAGCAATCATTCCACGAGTTCCATGGCGCCACGCAGACGCACGGTTCGGATTGGACCACCCTGGTCGTCGAGCCCGCGGCGGCACTCTCCGTCCTGACCAACGTCGCCGATGCGCCGCTGGTCATCGGCAGCGCGATCATCAAACTGGCGCTGGGAACGGCGCTGAAGGTCTCCGAGAAGACGACCGCTTCGAACGTGACATGGCTTACCGTTGAGGTCACCGCCGGAACGAACAAGGGCAAGAAGGGCAAGATCCGCAGCACGTATGTCGACTGACGACACGCCTCCGCCCACGCCGGAGCCGGCAACCGTGACGGGGCGGGCCGATCTGGCACGCTATGACGGCCAAGTGGTCCGGGCGGTGGGTCTCTATACCGCCATCGCCGCGCCAAGGAAGGGTCCGCCGGCGCCTGGAGCGCCCTTGGACCATGCAGTTCTTGTCTTGCCGGACGGCACCCGTGTCTATCTGGAGGCGTTCGGAACGGCGCAGGCAAGACGACCGGCGGGCGAGCGGGCGCGCTTCGACGGGCGCCGTATCATCATTACCGGCGTCGCGCACAAGATCATGCCGTCCTCGGGGCAGAGCCTTGTCGCACCCTGCCTCAGCGATCTGCGCGACATCACGGATCAGCCGTGAACGAACGGTTTGGCGTCGGTCGCCCATGTCGCCGGTGCATCCTCGACACCCTTCCGGCCGCGACAGCGCCGCGGCGAGCGGGCGGGGCAGGTCAGCGCCAGTCCGGTCGATTCAGGATACGCGCTGCCTCAGCCGTTGAACCAACTATGCAGGCCATAGGCGGCCAGCGGAAACGCCACGGCGGCGGCGTACGGCGCCACACGCCTGATACTGCGCTGGCGGTAAATCCAGTCGATCTGGGCATTGGCCTTCTTGTAAAACGCCGGATCGTTGGCGGAGGCCTCGTCGAACCGGGTCGAACGTGGGTCGAGCCAATCCGCTCCCTGAAGTTTGGGGATGTCGAGGAACATCTGATCGACCCGATCCTGCAGAGCGGCTCGCAGCCGGGTGACCAGCACCGTTGCCGGCGGGCGGTGGTATGCCCGACTGGGGAGGCCATGTTGGGCACGGATCACATTTTCATTCAGCGTGATATTCGCGTGCTCTTCAGCGCTGGACCAGAGCGATTTGTCGATCGGCGCGAGCGTGTCGAACGCGGCCGTCTGAACCCTCGCGGTCCCCCGCACGTTATGCAGCGCATGCCCCAGTTCGTGGCCCAGGGTGACGTAGTGGGGCATCGGCACGCCGGTATCCCCATGCGCTCCCGTCTCCGTCTCCCGGTGCGCCCGGTCGATCTGCACGTAGGAGCCGGTGCCCGGGCCGGGCAGATTGGTGCCGATGACCATCCTGTGCGCCTGCGTGGGGTCTTCGGTCGGCGTGGCCCAGGAACCGCCCTTGTACTCCCGCTTCCGCTTGCCGAAGGTCGTGCTCCAGTCGTCGCTGATGGTGACCTCCCGCTTCATGTTCTTTGGCTGAGGGAGATTCAGCTCGTGCAGGATGGCGCGGCCATGCGGTTGCTGCAGAAGCTTGGCGATATCGGCAAGCGTGCTCCCGTGGAAGTCCGGCGATTTTGACGCGATCCGCAGGTTCCCGGTGCCGGCCTGAACATCCCTCCAAACCTTGTTTGCCTTGTCGATTTCCGTCTCCTGCGTGCCGGGCGGCAGCCAGAGCGGGAGGTTGCTCGCGACTTGCAGTTTCACCAGCGCGGAATGGTGATCTTCCAGCGCATACAGATGGTCGGCCATCTCCTGGCGCTGCGGTTCGGTGGCCAGGTGTCCGTGATCGCGCAACCAAGTGTGGACATCGGCCTCGACCGCGTGCAGCGCGTCTTGCTGCGTTGCCACCCAATAGGGTGCCACCTTCTGGACTTTGTTCGCGTTCTTGAG
>DATAPS010000396.1:0-4261 GCA_036265085.1 Acetobacteraceae bacterium
CTTCTGTTTCTCGCCATCCTCTTCTTCGTCCCGCTCGTCCGAACCGTCACCCTCGCCTTCCAATCCGACGGTGCGTGGAGCAGCGTCAACTTCGCGACGATGGCGAACGATCTGAACTTCAACGACGCCGTTGTCGACACGTTCGAGATCGTCTGCATCGTCGTCCCGCTGCAGCTCGTCCTGGCGCTCGTCATGTCGCTGATGCTGCAGCGCGTGAAGGCCGGCCGGGGGATCGTGCTGTGGATCTGGTCGATCCCGCTCGGCATCTCCGATCTCGCGGCGGGCCTCGTCTGGCTCGCGATCCTCAACGACAAGGGCTACCTCAATTCGTTTCTTGCCTGGATCGGCCTGATCCCTGCCCCCGTCAGCTACCTCACCTACGAAACCCCGATCACCCTGCTCGCCGCCATCGTCGTTGCCGAGCTCTGGCGCGCCACCGCCATCGTCCTCGTGATCCTCGTGGCGGGCCTGCAGCTCATTCCCAAGGAGTTCGGCGAAGCCGCAGAAGTGTTCGGTGCGACGCCGTGGCGCCGCTTCACCCGTATCACCCTCCCTCTGCTCAAGCCTAGCATTCAGACCGCGCTCATCCTGCGCACCGTGCTCGCTTTCGAGATGTTCGCGATCGTACTCTCGATCGGTGGGCGGAACTTTCCGGTACTTGTCAGCGAAGCCTTCAACTGGCAGTACCAGCAGCAGAACAACGGCGTCGCCGCCGCCTACGCAGTCGTCGTCATGGCGATCTCGCTGACCGCGACGATGATCTACCTCCGTGTCCTCCGCACCCCGCCGGAGCAGCGGTCATGACGCTGCGCCGCGCCATGTTCCTCACCGGCATCGTCGTGCTCTGCGCCTGGACGCTGGTGCCGATCTATCTGATCGGCGTCGGCGCCGTGGGCGGCCGCACGATGGTGGAGATGTGGCCAAAGCCCTTCCTGCCGCCGCATTTCTCGCTCGCGACTCTCGGCGACTTCCTGCGCATCGAGGGCGTGCTCTCGTCTACGCTCACCAGCGTCGAGGTCGCGGTGCTCTGCATGGCGTTCTCCGTGCTGCTCGGCATTCCGGCCGGCTACAGCCTCGCCCGCTTCGCCTTCCGCGGCGCGACCGTTTATCGGCTTGCCATCCTGCTCACCCGCGCCTTCCCGGTTGCGATCCTCGCGCTTCCGCTGACGGTCGGTTTCATCCGCCTCGGGCTCTATGACACCCCGATCGGCGTCGCGCTGATGCACACCACCCTTGCCCTCCCGTTCGCGGTGCTGGTCTCCGCGAGCCTGTTCCAGGCGATCCCCCGCGAATACGAAGAGGCAGCCTGGGTGTTTGGCTGCTCGCCCACGCGCGCCTTCACGCGCATCGTGCTCCCGATCGCACTGCCCGGCATCGTCGCGACCTCCATCTTCGCGTTCGTGATCTCGTGGAACGAGGTGTTCGCGGCATCCGTGCTGACCGTGCGCCACAAGACGCTCACCGCCTATCTGCTTTCCGTGTTGTCCGAAAGCCCGCTGCACGTGCAGTTCGCCGGCGGCTTCCTGCTGATCGTTCCCTCCGTGCTGTTCATCTTTCTCGTGCGCAAGCACCTGTTCTCGATGTGGGGAATCGCCAGCCGATGAGGATGCATTGACATGGCCGACATCGTCATCGACGGCGTCACGAAGGTTTTCGGCACCTTCACCGCGCTCGCCCGCGTCGATCTGCGCGTCACCGACGGCGAGTTTCTGGCGCTGCTCGGGCCGTCGGGCTGCGGCAAGACCACGCTGCTCCGCATCATCGCGGGGTTGGAGACGCAGACATCCGGCCGCGTGCTGATCGGCGGACGCGACGTCTCCGCGCTTCCGCCGCGCAGGCGCGGCCTCGCCATGGTGTTCCAGAACTATGCGGTGTTTCCGCACATGCGCGTGCGCGACAACGTCGCCTTCGGCCTGCGAATGAACGGCGCGGACGCCGCGCGGATCGAACGGCAGGTCGCGCGCGCCGCCGCTCTGCTCCACATCGAGCCGTATCTCGACCGTTATCCCGCGCAGCTCTCCGGCGGCCAGCGCCAGCGCGTCGCGGTCGCCCGCGCGCTCGCGGTCGAACCCGCGGTGCTGCTGATGGATGAGCCGCTCTCCAACCTGGATGCGCTGCTCCGCCTGGAGATGCGCGCCGAGCTGAAATCGATCCTGCGCGAGGCCGGCACGACGACCGTCTACGTCACGCACGACCAGACCGAGGCGATGGGGCTGGCCGATCGCATGGCGGTGCTGCACGCCGGCCGTATCCAGCAGATCGGATTGCCGGCCGACGTTTATCGCAGCCCGGCGACGCGGTTCGTCGGCGGCTTCGTCGGTAGTCCGCCGATGAACTTCCTCTCCGTCCATGTCGCCGACGGCGCGGCCACGCTGCACGATTTCACCGTGAGCGCCCCGCCCGCGGCGGACGGCACGCTCACGCTCGGCATCCGCGCCGAGGATCTCGACATTGCGGAGAGCGGCTTTCCGTTCGAGGCGCGCGTCGCCGAGCCGATGGGCTCGCACCAGCTTCTCACCGGCGTCTATGATGCGCAGATGATGCGCGTCGTCGTTCCGGCCGACATGAAGGTGAGCGCCGGGGAGGTGCTGCACCTGCGCCCGCGTGACGGCCGGATCCGCTGGATGCATCCCGACACCGGCGAAGCGCTGGCATCGCCCTGATGGAGCCGAAATGACCGAGCTGATCGCGCGCGACCAGGCGACGCTGCGCGCCAACGACCGCGGCGGCTACACGGTACCGACCTCGCGTCTCTATCCGTTCCAGTGGAACTGGGATTCCGCCTTCGTCGCGATGGGCTGGGCGACGTTCGATGCGCCCCGTGCCTGGGAGGAGATCGAGTTGCTGCTGCGCGGACAGTGGCACGACGGCATGATCCCGCACATCGTCTTCCATGCGCCGTCCAATGATTACTTCCCCGGACCGGATGTGTGGCGGAGCGAGCACACCCCACCGACCTCCGGAATCCCGCAGCCGCCGATTCTCGCCACCGCCGCCCGCGCCGTGCTGGCCGCCAACCCCGAAGGCGAGCCGCGCATGGCGGCGATCTTCCCGCGACTGCTCGCCAATCACCGCTGGTGGGAGCGCGCGCGTGATCCCGACGCGACCGGGCTCGCCGCGACGCTTCATCCGTGGGAATCGGGGATGGACAATTCCCCCGCATGGGACGCCGCCCTCAGGCGCGTGCCCACGGACACGCAGACGCCGATCATCCGGCGCGACATTTCGCATGTGGATGCCGCGATGCGGCCGCGCGACGACGAGTACCGGCGGTTCATCCATCTCGTCGACCTGTTCCGTGAGACGGGCTGGAATCCGGCGCGCCAATACGCCGCCTCTCCGTTCCGCGTCGCCGATGTCGCGACGAACGCCGTCCTTCTCCGCGCCGAGCGCGATCTGCTGGCGCTCGCCGCGCGCTTCGGCACGCCTGCCGACAGCCAGGAGATCGGCGCGCGGATCGAGCGCCGCGCCCGCGCGATCGGGGGATTGTGGGATGCGGCGCGCGGTCTGTTCCTCGCGCGCGACCTTGTCGGCGATGCCCCGATCCGCGTCAGCACATCGGCGGGCTTTCTGCCGCTCTACGCCGCCGCGACCACGCCGGAGCAGACCGCCTCGCTCGCCGAAACTTACGCGCATTGGGCGCGTGCTTGTGCGTGGATGATCCCCTCGACGGATCCGACCGACCCAGCGTTCGAACCGAAGCGCTATTGGCGCGGGCCGATCTGGTCGGTGGTCAATTGGATGATCGCCGACGGTTTCGCCGCCGCCGGCCGGAGGGAGCTCGCGGCGCTGATCCGTGCACAGACCTGCCGCCTGACCGAGCGGTCGGGGCTCTCGGAGTATTTCGATCCGACCACCGGCGAGGGCCTCGGGGGCGCCGCGTTCTCCTGGACCGCCGCAGTCGATCTGCTGTTGCGGACTCCGGCCCCGGCCTGAGCGATGAGAGCACGATGTTTTCCGATCAACCGCTTTGGCATCCCGAGCCGGAGCAGCGGCATGATGCCGCGCCTCTCCGCGCGATGCGCGGAAAGGGTGCCATAGGCGGACGACGGCGCGGCGGCGCGCGCTCATTCGAGGAGCGGGTGGGCCAGGAGCGGCTGGGGCAGCAGCGGCTGCCGGTAGCGGGTGAGATAGAAGCGGAACGGCCGATCGCGGGTCCCGGTGAACGGCGGCGGGTCCCAGGGCGGCGGCGGCAGGCCGGCGGCGGTGGCGGCCTTCTCGGCTTCCACCATCCGGGCGTGGGCGGCCCAGTCGATGGTGA
>DATAPS010000397.1:0-3402 GCA_036265085.1 Acetobacteraceae bacterium
CGTTGACGGGCGGCGCCTGGGCCGCCCGGGGATGGGGTTCCCCGCAACCGCCCTCGTGGCTGATGACCCCTGCCGCGCCGGCCTGACGTTCGGCAGCATCTCCGCCCTGTTCGGGCTGACGAACCACATCATCGACCAGCATCAATACACGGTATTGGTTACGGCCGTGATCGGCAGCGCGGTGGTGCCGACGCTAATCGCGCAAAGGTGGTTCGTCCCTGCTTTCAAGCCTGTGGAGCCCACTGGACGGACGGCGATCATTGAGCCGCGCGGGGAATCCGCAATCGCGCACGACTCGTAGGGGATCGGCCGTTCGAGAGGCACTCACGCAATTCACCCCCCGAGGCGCCAGCTCGATCGGCTGCCAGTCGCGAACCGGCTGCGGAGCGCCGACGTGATCGGGATGCGGGCGGACTAAACCTATCGGACTCGTCGCCGAAGACGGGTGTCTGAGATGGGACCCGTTGCTGGGCGCCGAAGCGTTGTCATTGCGAGATGGTTCCATCCGCGATCGACCCCCTGCCGGTCTCCGCCCTCCAGTGGGTCGTGACCACCGGACCGGCAGCAGAGGGACCCGCTGGCGTCCTGCGGACCGCGCCGCCGGGCCGACCGTGCTCAACGCGATGGTCGTCATCCCGGTCGAGAGCGTCAGTCGCGGACACGATCTCGGTCACGCAACTACTCGCCTTCGCGAGCAGATCCAATTATCACGCCGTCACTCTTGACCGGGAACATAAGAGACTAGCAAGGAGGCGGCGGCCTACGCCGGGATCAGCCGCACTTTCTTGCCCTGCACCCCGAGCGCGACCGTCCCCGCTTTCAACGCCTCCGCATCGCGCCCGAACACCTCGTATCGCCATCCGTGCAGCGCCGGTATTGGCGGCGCCTCGTCGACGGCGAGCCGGTCGATGTCCTCCGAGCTCGCAACGAGCCGCGGCGCCACGTGATGCTCCTCGCATTTCGCCGCGAGGAGCACCTTCATCAGCGACACCAGGGCGGGCGACGGCCGTGGCCCGTCGCGGCCGGTCGGCGCGGGCGGCAGCTCTGCCTCGGGCAGCGCCTTCGCCTGCGCGATTGCCGCAAGCAGCGACGCGCCGGTCCGCCCCTCCGCCAGACCGCGCGACACGCCGCGGGCGCGGGCGAGCGCGTCCGCCGTATCGGGCGCGGTGGCAGCGATCTCCAGCAGCGCTTCGTCCTTCAGCATGCGCTGACGCGGGATGTTCGACCGTTGCGCCTCGCGTTCGCGCCAGGCGGCGATCGCACGCAGGATGCCGAGCACGCGGCGGTTGTTCGTGCGGGGGCGCAGCCGTTCCCAGAGCGCCTCCGGATCGGGACGATAGGTCGCGGGATCGGCAAGCGCCGCCATTTCCTCGCTGACCCATGCGAGCCGGCCGTCCCGCTCCAGCCGCTCGCGCAGCTTGCGATAGACGCCGCGCAGATAGGTGACGTCGGCGGCGGCGTATTCGATCTGCGCGGACGAGAGCGGGCGCGCCGACCAGTCGCTGAACCGGTGCGCCTTGTCGATGTGGCCGCCGGTCAGCGACGAGACGAGCGCATCATAGCCGATCTGATCGCCGAACCCAGCCACCATCGCCGCGACCTGGGTATCGAACAGCGGCGCCGGCGTCGCCCCGAAGCGCAGCACGAAGATCTCGATGTCCTGGCGTGCCGCGTGGAACACCTTCATCACCGCTTCGTCGGCCAGCAGCCGTCCGAGCGGCGCGAGATCCATCCCCTCCGCTTGCGCGTCGATGACGGCGACCTCGTGGTCACCGGCAAGCTGCACGACGCAGAGTTCCGGCCAGTACGTGCGTTCGCGCATGAACTCCGTGTCGACGGTAACGAACTCTTCCTTCGCCAACCTCTGGCAGAGCGCATCGAGTTCGGCGGCGGTGGAGATCAGGACAGGGGGCGGATGCTCCGCCCGCGGCGGGCGCGGCATAATCAGGTTTCTACACGGCGGCCTTCCGGCCGCAAACCCGCAGGAGAGATGATGCTGAGATCGTTTCCCGAGCACTCGGGGACCCACCCGCCGAAACCGCATCCTCAGTCGGTCTGGATCGACCTGGAAGCGCCGAGCGCCGACGACGTGCGCCTTGTCGAGCAGATGACCGGGCTCACCATCCCGACGCGCACGGATCTGGACGAGATCGAGCGATCGAGCCGCCTCTACAAGGAGGACGGTGCGCTCTACCTGAGCATGCCGGTGGTGAGGCGGGGCGAGAACGACGGTGCACCGGAGGTGACCCCGCTCGGCTTCGTCCTCACGCCGGAACGCCTGATCACGATCCGCTTCGTCGCTCTCCCCTCGTTCGATAGTTTCGCGGCCGAACTTGCCAAGCCGGGCGCCGTCTGCACGAGCGGGGCTTACGTTCTGGAAGGGCTGCTTGCGAACATTGTCGACCGCGTCGCCGACATCCTCGAGCAGGTGTCCGGCGAGCTCGACGGCATCTCGCACTTCATCTTCCACTCCGGCGACGCGCTCGGCGCGCGGCCGAAGCGGATGAACGAACAGCTGCGCGCTGTGCTCCGGCGGATCGGCGCCGTCGGCGACCTCACGGCGAAACTGCGCGACTCGATGCTGGGGGTCGGCCGCATCGTGCAGTATGTCACGGCCTCGGTTCCGGACCAGGTCGGCGCCGATCTCTCGGCGCAATTCACGACGGTGCATGAGGACGTGCATTCACTGACCGAGTATGAGCAGCACCTCGCCAGCAAGGTCGATTTCCTGCTGAACGCGACGCTCGGTTTCATCAATATCGAGCAAAACAATATCATCAAGGTGCTGACGGTTGTTTCGGTGGTCGGCGTCCCGCCGACGCTGGTCGCGAGCATCTATGGGATGAATTTCGAGCACATGCCGGAACTGCACTGGGCGTACGGCTACGAATACGGGCTCGCGCTGGTGTTTGGCAGCGCGCTGGTGTCGCTGCTGTGGTTCCGGATACGGGGCTGGCTGTAGGGCTCGTAAGTTGCGAGGGTGGAACAGGGATGGCATGCCTTGGCCGAGGGTGTCCAGGTCGGTCTTGGCGGCCAAAGGGGAACGATGATGTCATCCGGACGTGCGCGCCGCTGATCGGTGCGTAGTGGCGGCTGGCGGAGCACCTCCGGAACCGACGCCCGGCATCAGCCGGAGCGGGCGTAGGATGCGGCCGACGCGGTGCCGTGTCACCGCCGTCCAGCTGCCGTTGAAGTCACGCCGATTTACCGCCGCCGACACCTGAAAAGCCTCGCCCAAATGGGCGTGTTCTGGTTTTATTCTCGCCATGGACACACCCGCCCCGCTCCCCCTCACCGACCGCTTCGCCAGGATCATCCAGGTCGTTCTGCAAGGGCTCGGCAGCCGCTATCGGGCGGACTCCATCCTCGGCGCCGCGGTGGCCGGCGCGCTGCTCAACCTGA
>DATAPS010000398.1:0-3752 GCA_036265085.1 Acetobacteraceae bacterium
CGGAGAAACTCTCATGAATGCATCCGTCCATGCTCCCGACGTTATCCTGCAGCGAGGCCTCTTCGCGACGCTCGACCGCTCCAATCCGACGGCCAGCGCCGCGGCGATCAAGGACGGCAAGTTCTCGGCAGTGGGAACAGATGCCGAAATTATGCCCCTTGCCGGCCCGAACACGCGCGTCATTGACCTGCAGGGCCGCCGCGCGCCGCCGGGACTGATCGACAATCATCTCCACATCATCCGCGGCGGGCTCAACTTCAACATGGAGCTGCGCTGGGACGGCGTGCGGTCGCTCGCCGATGCGATGGGCATGCTGAAGCGGCAGGTCGCCGTCACGCCGCCGCCACAATGGGTGCGAGTCGTCGTCGGCTTCACTGAACATCAGTTCGCCGAGAAGCGCCTGCCGACCATCGACGAGCTCAATGCCGCCGCTCCCGACACACCCGTCTTCCTGCTGCACCTTTACGACCGGGCGATCCTCAACGGCGCTGCACTGCGCGCCGCCGGCTATACCAAGGATACACCGCAGCCGCCGGGCGGCGAGGTCGTCCGCGACGCGAGCGGCAACCCCACCGGACTGCTCCTCGCCAAGCCCAACGTCAACATCCTCTATGCGACGCTCGCCAAGGGGCCGAAGCTGCCATTCGAGTATCAGGTCAACTCGACCCGGCATTTCATGCGCGAGCTGAACCGGCTCGGCGTCACCGGCGCGATCGACGCCGGCGGCGGCTTCCAGAACTTTTCGGAGGACTATGCCGTCATCCAGAAGCTGGCCGACGAGGGCCAATTGACGATCCGCCTCGCCTACAACCTCTTCACACAGAAGCCGAAGGGCGAGAAGGAGGATTTCCTCAACTGGACGCGGACCTCGAAGTACAAGCAGGGCGACGACTATTTCCGCCACAGCGGCACCGGCGAGATGCTGGTCGTCTCCGCCGCCGACTTCGAGGATTTCCGCCAGCCGCGCCCCGACATGCCGCCGGAAATGGAGCGTGAGCTCGAAGGCGTGGTGCGGATTCTGGCCGAGAACCGTTGGCCGTGGCGGCTGCACGCGACCTACGACGAAACGATCTCGCGCGCGCTCGACGTTTACGAGAGAGTGGCTCAGGACATTCCGCTCGACGGGCTGAACTGGTTGTTCGATCACGCCGAGACGATCTCGGACCAGTCGATCGATCGGATCGCCGCACTGGGCGGCGGCGTTGCGGTGCAGCACCGCATGGCCTATCAGGGAGAATATTTCGTCGAGCGATACGGTATCGGCGCTGCGGAGGCGACGCCGCCGGTGGCGCGCATGCTGGAGAAGGACGTCAAGGTCTCGGCCGGCACCGACGCGACCCGCGTCGCCTCCTACAATCCCTGGGTCTCGCTCGCCTGGCTCGTCACCGGGCGGACGGTAGGCGGCCTCAGGATCTATCCGCAGCGCAACTGTCTCGACCGCGAAACCGCGCTGCGCATGTGGACGGAAAACGTAACCTGGTTCTCCAACGAGGAGGGCAAAAGGGCCAGGTTCGGGTCGGGCAGCTCGCCGATCTGATTGTCCCCGATCGGGATTTCTTCGCCTGCGCCGGTGACGAAATAGCCGATACGACGTCCGACCTCACCATTGTCGGCGGCAAGGTCGTCTACGGCGCCGGGGACTTCGCGCATCTCGACGACACGGCGCCGCCGTCTGCCATGCCGGAATGGTCGCCGGTGCGTCGGTTCCGCGGCTATGCCGCCTGGGGCGATCCGGACGGCGCCGGTGCACCCGGGTTCCACCGCAAGGCGGTCATGAGCTGCGGTTGCCCCAGTAGCTGTGGCGTCCACGGCCACGACCACGCTGCGGCCTGGTCGAGCAAGCTCCCGATCGCGGACCTCAAAGCCTACTGGGGCGCGCTCGGCTGTTCCTGCTGGGCGGTGTGAGGGAGCACCTTCGCGTCGTCCTTTGTACAATCGACCTCGGGAGTGTTCCGCGAGGTTCCTATGAGGCATGACCATGCGCGCTCTGCAATTCGCTGAATTCGGTTCGGTCTCTAACCTGCGCCTGCTCGAGCTGCCGGATCCCAAGCCTGATTCCAAGACCGCGATCGTCAAGGTCGCGGCCGGCGCGATCAGCCCCAGCGACGTCAGGAACGTCGAGGGGAAGATGGTGGGCACGACACTGCCGCGCGTGCCTGGGCGCGACTATGCCGGCACGGTCGTTCAAGGGCCGGCCGAGTGGATCGGCGCCGAAGTGTGGGGAACCGGCGGCGAGATCGGCTACTCGGTCGACGGCAGTCATGCGGAGCTGTTGGCCGTTCCGGTCGCGAGCCTGCGGCGCAAACCCAAGGCGCTGTCGTTGGAGCAGGCGGCATCGATCGGCGTCGCCTATCTCGCCGCGTGGCTCGGCCTTGTCGAGTATGCGCAGCTCGCTAAGAGAGAGACGTTGCTGGTGACCGGCGCGGGCGGCGGGGTCGGCGGCGCGGTGGCGCAGATCGGCAAATGGCGCGGAGCTCGCGTCATCGGCGTGGATCAACGACAGCTCCCGGATGATTCACCGGCGGCGGGCGCCGTCGACGATTTCTTTGTGCTCGGCGATGAGCCCCTCGAATCCGTCGTTCGTCGCGCGACGGACGGCCGCGGCGCGCAGGTCGTGTTCGACACGGTGGGTGGCCCCCTCTTCGAGCCGGCGCTGAAATCCTTGGCCCATGGCGGCCGCCAGCTCGAGATCACCTCGGCGGGAGATCGTCGCGTCAGCTTCGACCTTCTCGACTTCTACCACAATGAGGCCCGTCTGTTCGGCGTCGACACGCGCCATCGCGATGCAGTAGCCTCGGGGGCGTTGCTCGAGGCGCTCACGCCCGTGTTCGAGCAGGGCACATTCAAGGCCCCCAAGATCGACCGCATCATCCCCCTTTCGGAAGGCCGGACCGCCTACGAGCAGGTCGCCCGAGGCGAAGCGAGAGGCCGATTGGTGCTGGCGCCGTGAGGTCGCGCGCGCGACGCAAAAATGGATCAGGACCAAGTCTTTGAAACTCTGGGCTTCCACCCCGGGAAAACAGGTGGCAGACGCTGAGGGTGGTTGCCGAGCCCGGAGGCGCTGCCGCGTTTGCAGCGCTTGTCTCGGGTCGTTATAAGCCCCGGCCAGACGAGCACATCGGGATCCTTCTGAGCGGAGGCAATACCGTTGCCGTCAATTTTGGTAGTTGAGCATCGGACTGGAAAGACCCGAAACATAGGAGTTCTTCATGTTCCGATCGTACGTCATGCATGCTGCGGTGATCGCGGTATTGACCGCAGGTACCACCGCGCACGCCAAAATGGAAATGCGGACCTTTCCGGTGCTGGCAGGGGCTGGGGCGCACGACGTCTATCCCGCACCGGACGGTGCGGTGTGGTTTACTGCGCAATCTGCGGGTAAACTCGGCCGGCTGGATCCCAGGACCGGCAAATCGGATCTTATCGCATTGGGCCCGGGTGCGGCGCCCCACGGCGTGATCGTTGGGCCGGACGGCGCCGTTTGGGTCACCGAAGGGGGGCAGAACGCGATCGCCCGAGTGGACCCCGCAACCCGCGCGGTCAAGCTTCTCCCGCTGCCCAAGGAACGGCGCGATGCGAACCTGAACACTGCCACCTTTGATCGTCAAGGCGCGCTCTGGTTCACCGGGCAGAATGGCGTTTATGGCCGTCTCGATCCCAAAACGGGCACGATGGCTGTGTTCGACGCGCCGCGCGGCACCGGTCCCTACGGCATCGCCACGACACCGGATGGGCAAGTGTTTTTCGCTTCC
>DATAPS010000399.1:0-7214 GCA_036265085.1 Acetobacteraceae bacterium
CCCGGCACCAACCGCCGATCCCTGCAACAAGGTCACGCAGTGGCTGAAGCCGCGACGTCCCAAGCCGGCCCCCCGCATCGCGGCGTTGGCCGGCGATGGTGATCTTATCGTCGATCACGCGTCGCCGCGTTGGCTGCACAAGCGAGTGCATGACATCGCGCGGGCGCTAGCGCGCGACCAGCATTACGATCTCGCACAGTGGTCGGAAACCGGCGAGACGGCGCGGCACGATGGGACGCACGCCCATCCTGTTCGTCGAACCCGGCGTGGTGATCGGGGCCATTGCGTCGAGAGAACAGCGAGGGCGGAGCTGCAACTAATGCAGGCGCCTGACCCCTATGGGGTATCAAAACTTCTTCGTAATGACCCTGAAGACCGCGTGCCATCTGCAGATTCGCGCTTGCGCGTGGCTGCATAACTTTTTACCCGTGCCGGGGGGTTACGGAACGGGCTTCAGCGGCCTCATCGGATATGACCGGAGTTGGCCGAAAGCTTCCTGGCCACTTTGAGGGTTCGGCAGAGGAAGCAGACCTTGAGTTGAAAAATGCCCGATTCCATTCAATCGGTCTCCTACAATGAGGCTCCGGACGCACTCCGGCGCGAAATGGCTCTGCTGCAACGTCGAGCAAATTCGAACATCTGGCGGACGCCGGATGAAACCGTCCCGCCCCTACATGATGCGGCGCTCGATGCCCTTTCATTCTATTTCTGTGTGGACGGGAAGATGGTCAGCTATGCTGGGCTGGTCCGCAAGACCCTCCGGCACGCCGGGCAGATGTTCAAGATTGCCGGGCTGAGCGGCGTGGCGACGGACCGAGACTATCAGAGACGCGGCTTCGGAATGCGCACGGTGGCTGCCGCGACGCGATGGATCGAGCAGAGCGATACGGATTTTGGGATATTCACCTGTGATCCTCCCTTGGCCGATTTCTATATTCGGGCTGGCGCGTGGCCGGTCGTTCCTGATGTGGTGCTGGTCGGAAGTCGCGACGAAGGTGCTTTGTGCAGCGTGGCCTTGCAGAAGGTCGTCCTACTGCGTCTGTTTTCCGCAAAGGCCCGCGCTGCCGCATCGAAGCTGAGTTATGCAACCATCGACCTCGACCTTCCGGTTGGCCAATTTCTGTAAAATCGTGGAGTAGCACAGATATGCGCATCGCCGTCATCGCGGATGTCCACGGCAACGTTCTGGCTCTGGAAGCCGTGTGGGCCGACATCCGAGCTTAGACACTCGCGCCCGCCGAAAAGAGGCCTGCGAGGAGCACAGAGCGATCAAACGCCCCGAATTGACATAACGTCTGTATGCTGACGTTTCGAATTCAATCACTTGACGGCAATTGCTCCATGGACACGCTGCGCGGCCGCAGCGTCTTGCTGGCTATGCCACCTTTGCAAAAGCGCTCTGACAGCGACGACCTTGCCTGCCGGATCGCCGTATAGGCTGGTCATCTGGGGCATCCCGCTTGAGATGTATCAAGCGCCTAGCTGGCCCACAGTATACGATGCTCCGTCTATTGGACGACCGGAGTACATACGCGCATCGCGGCTTCAAAACGTGTCTCAGCGGGCCGGACCCCCGATCCCGATGTTGCCGCGGTGCTGGACGATGCGTGGGTGGCGGGACTGAAGTGGAAACCGCCGGAACTGCCGACGCGAAGCGCCGCCGCTTCATCCAGGACTATGGGCTGACCGCTCACAATGCCGGCGGGCTGGTCGCCGAGCAGGCGCTGAACCGCGCCGGACTGACGATCGCCGCTAGCCCGGTCTCCGGCGCGATCGATGCGGCGGTCGCGAACGTCCTTGCTGCGTGACGGCACCCGTTCAGAAGTGGATGGGCTGACCCAGCGTCTTCAGTGCGGCTTCCAGCATTCCCTCGCTCAGCGTCGGGTGGGCGAAGATCGTGCCGGCAACGTCCTCAAGCCGCGCGCCCATCTCGATGGCAAGACTGAACGCCGCCGACAGTTCGGAAATCCCCGCGCCGACGCCCTGAATGCCGAGCAGAAGGTGATTGTCAGCCCGCGCGATCATGCGGATGAAGCCGGTATCGGATGCGAGTGTCATCGCGCGACCGTTCGCCCGGAACGGGAATGCGTCGGTGACGACCTCGATACCGGCAGCCCTGGCGGTCTCGGGCGCCAGCCCGGCAACGACCACCTCGGGGTCCGTGAAGCATATCGCGGGGATGCATACTCGGTCCCAGGCGCGTTGCTTGCCGGCGACGATCTCCGCCACCATCTCGCCCTGCGCAGACGCCCGGTGTGCCAGCATCGGTTCACCGGTCACGTCGCCGATCGCGTAAACGCCGCGCATCGAGGTGCGGCACCGGTCATCGACGTCGATGAACGGTCCGTTCATCTCGAGGTCGATCGCTTCCAGGTCCCACCCGTCGGTTGTGGGTTTGCGGCCGACTGCGACAAGGATCAGGTCGGCCTCGATCGTCACGAATGAACCGTCGGATCGTTCGACGACAAGCCCGTCCTTCGTCCGCGTAAGCTCCTTCGCTCTGGCACCGGTCAGCACAGTAATGCCAAGCTCGTGCAAGCGCTCGCCGACCGGGCGCGTCAGCTCCGGGTCGTATTGCGGCAAGATGCGCGGCAGCGCCTCGATCACAGTCACCGCGGCGCCCGTCTTGGCAAATGCGGTTCCGAGTTCCAGCCCGATATAGCCGGCACCGACCACGACGAAACGGCGCGGCACCGCCTGCAGCGACAGCGCCTCGGTTGACGAGATCACCGGGCCGCCGAACGGCAGCGCAGGAAGTTCGAGGGAATTCGATCCGGTGGCGATCACGACTTGTTCGGCGCGGATAACCTGAACGCCGATTTCGGTTTTGACCTCGACTGTCTTGCCATCGAGGAACCGCGCCCAGCCTTCGACGATTTTGACGCCGGCCTTCTTCAGCAACGCGGAGACCCCGCCGCTCAGGCGACCGACGACGCCGTCCTTCCACTGCATCGTCCGGCCAAGGTCGAACCGCGGCGCGGCGAGCGAAATGCCGAGCGGGCTCTCACCCGATGCGAACTGCGCGACCCGCGCGAATTCATCGGCGGCATGGATCAGCGCTTTGGACGGAATGCAGCCGATGTTGAGGCAGGTGCCGCCGAGTTTGTTTGCCTCGACCACCACCGTATCGACGCCGAGCTGTCCCGCCCTGATCGCGCAGACATAGCCGCCGGGTCCCGCCCCGATCACCAGAAGGTTGCACGATATGTCCCGCATGGCGTCAATCGTTCACGAAGATCAGCGCTGGCGTCTCCATCAACGCCTTGATGTACTGCACGAAGGTCGCCGCGTCCCAGCCGTCGATGACGCGATGATCGAAGCTCGACGACAGGTTCATCATCTTGCGCGGGATGAACCCCGAGCCGTCCCAGACCGGACGCATCATGATCTTGTTCACACCCACGATCGCCACCTCGGGATGATTGATGATCGGCGTCGAGACCACGCCGCCCATGGCGCCGAGCGACGTGATCGTGATGGTCGAACCCGACAGCTCCTCGCGTGTCGCGGTGCCGGTGCGCGCGGCTTCGGCAAGCCGCGCGACCTCGGCGGCGCAGTCCCACAGATCGAGCGATTCGACGTGGCGCACCACCGGCACCACCAGCCCGGCGGATGTCTGCGCCGCGACGCCGATATGGACGCCCGCATGCTGATGAATGACCCCTGCCTCGTCGTCGAACAGCGCATTCAGCCGCGGTTGTTTCGCGATCGCCGACACCATCGCGCGCATCAGGAACGGCAACAGCGTGAGCCGCGGCTGGTCCTTGCGCTTTCGCCGGTTCAGCGTCTCCCGCAATTCTTCCAGTGCCGTGACATCCACCTCTTCGACGTAGGTGATATGCGGGATGCGTGCGTGCGCCACCGCCATCTGCTCGGCGATCCTGCGCCGGAGCCCGATCACCTTGACGTCTTCGACCGCGCTCTTCGGTTGGAGCGCCTGCGATCGCATCAAGCGGGGATCGCGGGCGGCGAAGGCGTCGAGGTCTTCGTGCGTGATCCGGCCGGCCGGCGCACTTCCCGGTACCTGACGCAGGTCGATGCCCGCCTCTCGCGCGCGCAAGCGCACCGCCGGCGACGCGACCGGCCTGACCGCTCCGGCGCGCGCCGTTGCCCGCGGGGCCGGCCGGGGCTCGGCGAGCTGTGCCGGACGCGGAGCGGGCGTCGGGGGCATGACAGGGCTCGGGCCGCGATCCTGGCTATCGGCCGCGCGGGGCTTTGCCGCATGTGCTGGCTTCGCCGCTTCGGCGGCCGCGGAGCGCGGTTGCGGCTGCGCTGCGCTCGCCGCGTCCCGTTCGCCGGGAATCTTCAAGCGGACCAGATCGGACCCGACCGCGACTTTGTCGCCGATCTCGGCCCCCAGCCAGATGATCTCGCCATCCACCGGCGAGGGGATTTCGACGGTCGCTTTGTCGGTCATCACGGCGGCAAGGGTCGTGTCCGCGCGAACTAGGTCGCCGACTTTGACGTGCCACTCGACGAGTTCGGCCTCGGCAATGCCTTCGCCGACGTCGGGCAGCCTGATCACGTGCTCCGCCATGTCACGCCGCCATGGTCTCGAGCAGCGCGCGGCCGACGCGGTCCGGATCGGGGAAGTAATCCCATTCCTGGGCATGCGGATACGGCGTGTCCCAGCCGGCGATACGCACGATGGGCGCTTCCAGATGATAGAAGCAGGTCTCCTGCACCAGCGCCGACAGCTCCGCGCCGAAGCCAGAGGTCAGCGTCGCCTCGTGCACGATCACGCAGCGGCCGGTCTTGCGCACCGATGCCTGGATCGTATCCAGGTCGAGCGGCAGTAGGGTGCGAAGGTCGATGATCTCGGCATCGACGCCGGTCTCCGCGGCGGCGATCATGGCGACGTGCACCATGGTCCCGTAGGCCAGGATCGTCAGCGCCGCGCCTTCGCGCCGGATGGCGCTCGTTCCCAGCGGCACGGCGTAGTGGCCGTCGGGAACCTCTCCTAGCTCGTGGTTGGACCAGGGCGTCACAGGCCTGTCGTGGTGGCCGTCGAACGGCCCGTTGTACAGCCGCTTCGGCTCCAGGAAGACCACCGGATCCGGGTCCTCGATTGCTGCGATCAGCAATCCCTTGGCATCGCACGGATTGGAGGGGACCACCGTCTTGAGTCCGCACACATGGGTGAACAGTGCCTCGGGACTTTGGCTGTGCGTCTGCCCCCCGAAGATACCCCCGCCGGTCGGCATGCGCACGACCAGCGGGCAGGTGAACTGCCCGTTCGATCGGTAGCGCAGCCGTGCCGCCTCGGAGACGATCTGGTCGTACGCCGGGTACATGTAGTCGGCGAACTGGATCTCGACACAGGGGCGCAGCCCGTACGCCGCCATGCCGACGGCGGCACCGACGATGCCAAGTTCGCTGATCGGCGTATCGAAGCAGCGGCGCGTGCCGTACTTGGCCTGCAGGCCCTGCGTGGCGCGAAACACGCCGCCGAAGAAGCCCACGTCCTCGCCGAACACGACAACGTCGTCGTCGCGCTCCATCATCACGTCCATGGCGTCGCGGATCGCCTCGATCATGGTCTTGCGCGGCACGCCTCAGACTCCTGCCGCTTGGCGCTGACGGCGCAGATGTGGCGGCATCTTCGCATACACGCCTTCGAACATGTCGCGCATCGAAGGGCGGCCGCCGGCGTGCAGCGTGCCGTGTTGCTCCGCTTCCCGCTGCGCCGCCATGACCGTGTCCATGATCTCCGCTTCCGTCTGCCGGTGGCGTTCCTCCGACCAGATGCCGCGAAGCGTCAGGTGGTTCCGCAACCGGATCACCGGGTCACCGAGCGGCCAAGCATCAGATTCGGTCTTGGGCCGGTAGGCCGCGGGATCGTCAGATGTCGAATGTGCGCCCACCCGATAGGTGACATGTTCGATGAGCGTCGGACCAAGGTCGCGCCGCGCGCGCTCGGCCGCCCAGCAGGCCACGGAGTGGACGGCGAGATAGTCGTTGCCATCCACCCGGAGCGCAGGGATGCCGAAACCGAGGCCGCGCGCGGCGAACGTGCCGGAGCCGCCGCGCGCGATGCCCTGGAAGGTCGAGATCGCCCACTGGTTGTTGACGATGTTGAGCACGACCGGCGCCTTGTAGGTGGAGGCGAAGACCAGCGCGGCGTGAAAGTCCGATTCGGCGGTCGAGCCGTCACCGATCCATGCCGCGGCGATCTTCGAATCGCCCTTGATCGCCGATGCCATGGCCCAGCCGACCGCCTGGATATACTGCGTCGCCAGATTGCCAGAGACCGAGAAGAACCCGTCCTCCCTCGAGGAGTACAGCACCGGAAGCTGACGGCCTTTCAGCGGATCCTGCTCGTTCGAATAGATCTGGCACATCATGTCGACCAGCGAATGGCCGGCCGCAATTAACAGTCCTGCCTGGCGATAGGTCGGGAAGTTCATGTCACCCGGCAGTAGCGCCTTGCGGAAGGCGCAGCTCACCGCCTCCTCGCCCATGTGCTGCATGTAGAACGACGTCTTGCCCTGTCGCTGCGCCATCAGCATGCGCGAGTCAAAGGCGCGCAGCGTCATCATGTCGCGCAGGCCGGCCAGCAACGCCTCATCGCTCAAGAGACCGGCCCAGGGGCCGACCGCCTCCCCGTCGCGGTTGAGCACGCGGATGATGGAATAGGCGAGATCGCGGATCGCTTCGGGATCGGCGTCGACCGCGGGGCGTGCGACAGAGCCGGCCCGCGGGATCCGCACGCTCGAGAAGTCCGGGGTGCCGCCTGGGCGGACCGCCGGTTCCGGCACATGCAGCGTCAGGGGGCCATATCCGGTCATCTTGGTTGCCCTCCTCCCATTCGTCCTGTCTCGTTGACCGCGCGACGCGACCGCGCAGGACGGGATTCAATATCGGGGATGAAGGCTACGCCAATATGCCGAATTGATGTCCGCCCGCCCGGCCGGCCGGCCGGACTGATCGCAGTCCACCGCGGGAAGGACGCGAGCAGTGTCCTGATGTCACTGACGCGCGCATCCGCCGCGCGATTGAACGGCGGATGCGCAGTTGGACCGGCGGGTCGCCGCCGAGAAGCTGTTGCTGCAGGCGGCGCTGCGCCGGCACGCCGGCAGATGCCGGCGTTCCTGCACGGGAAGATCGAGGAGGCGGAAGGCCCGGCGCACACGGTTCCGCACGCCATCACGATCATGCCCCCGCTGTTCGACGAGGCGGCGGCGCTTACGCTGGGCCGCGCGATGGAGCGTACG
>DATAPS010000400.1:0-9702 GCA_036265085.1 Acetobacteraceae bacterium
GTTTCGACAAGGACAAGAAAAGGACACCCATCGTGGCAACTGAGAAAACGCAGAACGTTCAGGAGGTATTCCTGAACCATGTGCGCAAGAACAAGGCGCCCGTCACCGTTTTCCTGGTGAACGGCGTCAAGCTTCAGGGCATCATCACGTGGTTTGACAACTTCTCCGTCCTGTTGCGTCGGGACGGTCATACGCAGCTCGTGTACAAGCACGCCATCAGCACGGTCATGCCAGGCGCGCCGATCCAGCTGTTCGATCCCGCGGCGAAGCCCGAAGGCGCGGCCAGCACTTTGACGATCCCCGCACGGGAGGCTGCACCTGCCGGCCAAGACTGACGGCAGGGCAGACGGCGCCGCGCTGACCCGCGCGGCGGTCGTCCTCCCCTGGGAGAAGCCGGAGCGCACAGCCGACGTCACGCGCGCGGCGGAGGCGAGACTAGCCGAGGCGGTCGGCCTTGCCGCCTCGATCGGACTGGTGATCGTCCATACCGCGATCGTCCCGCTCCGCGCCCGTCGCCCAGCGACGCTGCTCGGCGAGGGGCAGGCGGGGGCGCAGCGCGCCGCGATCGCCGACCGTGATGTCGGGGTCGCGGTAGTCGACGCTCAGCTGACGCCCGTGCAGCAGCGGAACCTTGAGCGCGCCTGGAATTGCAAGGTGATCGACCGCACCGGGCTGATCCTGGACATTTTCGGCGAGCGTGCCGCAACCCGCGAAGGCGCCTTGCAGGTCGAGCTCGCGCATCTTGAATACCAGCGCAGTCGTCTTGTCCGCTCCTGGACCCATCTGGAGCGGCAGCGCGGCGGCTTCGGCTTCCTCGGCGGCCCCGGCGAGACGCAGATCGAGGCAGACCGCCGTCTGATCGGCGAGCGCATCGTCAGGCTCAAGCGTGAGCTCGAGCAGGTCCGCCGCACCCGCGGCCTGCACCGCACGGCGCGGCGCCGGGTTCCGTTCCCGGTCGTCGCGCTCGTCGGCTACACGAACGCTGGCAAGTCGACACTCTTCAACGCCATGACCGGCGCCGAGGTGTTCGCCCGCGATCAGCTGTTCGCGACGCTCGATCCGACCATGCGCGGCCTGCGGCTCCCGTCCGGACGCCGGATCATCCTCTCCGACACGGTGGGCTTCATCAGCGAACTGCCTACCGAGCTGGTGGCCGCCTTCCGAGCGACGCTGGAGGAGGTAGCCGAAGCCGACGTGATCCTGCATATCCGCGACGCCAGTCACCCCGACAGCGCCGCCCAGCGCGGGGATGTAATCGGTGTGCTCGACGACATGGTAGCCGATGGCACTCTCGATTCCGGCTGGCCGGCGCGCAGCATCGAGGTGCAGAACAAGGCCGACCTGCTCGGTGGGGTCGCCCGCGTTCCGGCGCGCGACGGTGCGGTCTCGGTCTCGGCGATCACCGGCGAGGGCCTCCCGGCGCTGCGTGCCGCCATCGATGAGCGGATCGCCGGCGGGATGGAGGTCGCCGATTACGAAATCGCGCCGGCCGACGGTGCGCGCCTCGCCTGGCTCTACGACCATGGCGAGGTGATCGGTCGCGAGGACCACGACGAGGCAATCCACGTCAAGGTGCGCCTGCTCCCGGCTGATCGCGCGCGGTTCGAGCACCCGCATTGAATCGCATCAATCGGCAGTCGATGGGAGAAGTGGCGCTGCTGCTTCGCACCGCCGCGCGGGCCGAGATCATGCCGCGCTACCGCCGCCTCACGAACGGCGACGTCAAGACGAAGTCTGGTCCCCTCGATCTCGTCACGGATGCGGACCTGCACGCCGAGCGGTTGATCACGCACGGCTTGGCGACGCTCTTCCCCGGCTGCGTCGTGATCGGCGAGGAGGCCGCCGCCGCCGACCCTGAACTGCTCCACCGGCTGGAGGACGCAGACCTCGCGTTCGTCGTCGATCCGCTCGACGGCACATCCAATTTCGCGGCCGGGCTGCCGCCGTTCGGCACGATGGCGGCGGCGATCGTCCGGGGCGAGATCGCAGCTGCAGTGATCCATGACCCCGTGGGTGACGATTGTTGCTTCGCGTTGCGGGGGGAGGGGGCTTGGGTGGAAGCGTCCGAGGGCGACCTGACCGACCTCCGTGTCGCCCCGCCCACGCCCCTACACGAGATGACCGGCGTCGCCTCATGGCGCTATCTCCCCGAGCCGGAGCGCAGCGCCGTCTGCCGGAACCTTCCGCGTCGTCTTGCTGCCTGCTGGGACTATCGCTGCGCCGCGCACCAGTACCGGCTGATCGCGGGCGGTCACTGCCATTTTCTTCTCTATTACCGGCTGATGCCGTGGGACCACGCCCCCGGCGTGCTGCTCTTGCGGGAAGCGGGGGGCTACGCGGCGTCTTTCGCCGGTGCCCCCTATTCGCCCCGCGTGCGCGGCGGGGGCCTGATCTGCACGCCCGACGAGGCGGGGTGGCAAGCGCTAAGGTCGGCGCTGCTCCAATAGGGCGACGCGATCGTGACCGAGAGCGCGATAACCGCCGACCTGGTCGCAGTTCTGGTGGCCGTATCCAACGGCCAGCCGCTCGTCATGACGCTCGAGGACGGAGCCGCGTTGCCCGCCGGGCCGTTCGAACCGGGGCACAGGTCGCTGCAAGCCGGCTTGCGCGCGTGGGTGGAACGCCAGACACATCATCCGGTCGGCTATGTCGAGCAGCTGTATACGTTCGCAGACCGCGATCGCACGAAGGTCGGCGCCCGAACCATCTCCATCAGCTATCTCGGTCTGACCCGATTGCTCGGCGGCGGCGGTGATGCCGGGTGGCGGGGCTGGTATGAGTATTTTCCCTGGGAAGACCACCGCGCGGAGAAGCCGCCTGTCCTCAGGTTAACTGCGGCGTACCTGACCGCCTGGGTCGCCGCGGGGTCGACGATTACCGTGCGCCGGCAACGGCGCGAGCGGGTGGACGTCAACTTCGGCCTGGGTTGCACTTGGACCGATGAACTCGTCCTGCAGCGCTACGAGCTTCTCTGGGAGGCAGGCCTAGTCCCCGAGTCCCCGCACCGCCACGAATCCGGGGTGGCGCTGATCCCAGGCACGCCGATGATGCACGACCATCGCCGCATCCTCGCGACGGGCATCTCCCGCCTGCGCGCAAAGATCAAGTACCGCCCGGTCGTGTTCGAGCTCATGCCGGAGCGATTCACGCTGCTGAAGCTCCAGCAATGCGCCGAGGCTGTCGCCGGCCAGCTCACGCACAAGCAGAATTTCCGCCGCCTGATCGAGCAGCAGCAACTCGTCGAGGAGACCGGCGAGTTCGCGACCGAGACCGGCGGCCGCCCGGCCAAGCTCTTCCGCTTCCGCGCCGAAGTGCGCCGCGAACGCGCCTTCGCGGGGACCAAGCTCGCACGAGCCCCTTGAAGCCGCGTACCTTATGCTCATTGTTAGCATATCATTGGGCGAGGGTTCGATCGATGGGACATCTGCAAGCGACGGCGCATCTCTACGATCGCGTCAAGGCGTTGATACCACTGATGGAGTGGCCGGTATTCGCGGACGATATCGAGGCGATCCTCGCCCTGAAGCGCGAGCGTAACGCCGTGGTGCTCGCGCACAACTATCAGACGCCAGAGATCTTCCACTGCGTCGCGGACATCGTCGGCGACAGCCTGGCTTTGGCACGCGAGGCGATGCGGGCGAATGCCGACGTGATCGTGCTCGCCGGCGTGCACTTCATGGCAGAGTCGGCGAAGCTGCTGAATCCGTCGAAGACCGTGCTGATCCCCGACCCGCGCGCCGGATGCTCGCTGGCGGAGTCGATCACGCCCGCGGATGTTCGCGAGTTGCGCGCACGCCATCCCGGCGTGCCGGTGGTGACCTACGTCAACACATCGGCGGCCGTGAAGGCGGAGAGCGACATCTGCTGCACGTCGGGAAACGCGGTGAAGATCGTCGAATCGCTCGGCGTTCCGCGCGTGATCATGCTCCCCGACGAGTATCTCGCGCGCAACGTCGCCGCGCAGACCGACGTGGAAATCATTCCGTGGACCGGCCACTGCATGGTGCACGAGCGGTTCACCGCCGGCGACGTGCGGCAACTGCGCGTCGAGAATCCCGGACTGATCGTGCTCGCGCATCCGGAATGCCCGCCGTCGGTCGTCGCCGAGGCGGATTTCGCCGGCTCGACCGCCGCCATGTCGGACTACGTGTCGGAGCGCCGTCCGGCGCAGGTCGCGCTGCTGACCGAGTGCTCGATGAGCGACAACGTCGCGCTCCAGCATCCGGAGCTGCATTTCGTGCGGCCCTGCAATCTGTGCCCGCACATGAAGCGGATCACGCTCGCGAACATTCGGGAGGCGCTCGAGACGATGCGCGTGGAAGTGACCATCGATCCCGTCGTGGCCGAGCGTGCCCGCCTAGCCATCGAACGCATGCTGGCGGTCTGAGGTGATCCCGCCTCTCCCGTCTGTGATGTTGGAGCCGCTGGTCCGCGCTGCTTTGCTCGAAGATCTCGGCCGCGCCGGCGACATCACGACAGACGCCGTCGTACCGCCCGACGCCCGGCTGCGCGCTGCGCTCACGGGGCGCCGCCCAGGCGTCGTCGCGGGCCTCGATCTGGCGGTCGCCGCGTTCCGCTTGATCGATCCCGCGATCGAAATCGAGGTTACGCGCACCGACGGCAGCAAGCTCGATCCGGGCGACGTGATCGCGACAGTGCGCGGTCCCGCCCGCGGCGTGCTGACGGCCGAGCGGGTCGCGCTCAACTTCCTCTGCCACCTGAGCGGCGTCGCCACTGCAACGGCCGGGATCGTCGCGGCCGTACGCCCGCACAAGGCGCGGATCACCTGCACTCGCAAGACCATGCCGGGGCTCCGCGCTGTCCAGAAATACGCCGTGCGCGTCGGCGGCGGCAGCAATCATCGTTTCGGCTTGGACGACGCCGTTCTCATCAAGGACAACCACGTCGCAATCGCGGGCGGCGTGCGTCCGGCGGTCGAACGCGCGCGCGCCGCCTGCGGACATCTCGTCAAGGTCGAGGTCGAGGTGGACACGCTGGCCCAACTCGCCGAGGCGCTCACGGCGGGCGTCGACGCGGTGCTGCTGGACAACATGCGCCCCGGGATGCTGCGCGAGGCAGTCGCGATCGTCGGCGGTCGCGTCGTCACCGAGGCGTCCGGCCGCGTGACGCCGGAAACCGCGGCGGAGATCGCCGCCACCGGCGTGGACCTGATCTCGGTCGGCTGGCTTACCCACAGCGCGCCGGTGCTCGATATCGGTCTGGATTTCGAAGAGTAGACCCGTCTCTGGGCCTGCCGCTACAGCGACCGCAAGAACCCGATCATCGCGGCGTTCACCTCGTCCGGCCGTTCCTGCTGCGTCCAGTGTCCGCACCCCCCGAGCATCAGGCTCCGTCGCAGCTGCGGAACGAGCGCCGTTTGCCCTGCGATGATCCGATCCATGCCGGTGAACCCGACCACGAGGTCGCGATCGCCGGCCACGTAAAGCGCCGGCACGCGAATCTGCGCGCCGGCGAACGACGCGAGCAACTCCCAATTGCGGTCGATGTTGCGGTACCAGTTCAGCCCGCCGCGGAACCCGGACCCGGCGAACGCGGCGGCATAGACATCGATATCGGCCTCCGAGAGCCATGCCGGGAGCGCCGGCGGATCCGCGGCGAGCCACGCGCGCGCTCCGACGTCACGCGGCACCATCGCGAGGCCGCCGGGCCGGAGCGGCGCATCGCCCGACGCCGCGAACAGGATGTTGCGCACGAACCGCCGCGGCTGGACGTCCAGCACGGCCTCGGCCAGCCCGGGCGCCTGAAAATACAGCTGATAGAACACGGCATCGTCGGTCTGCGGCATCGCCGTCGTCGGACGGACCGGGCCGCGTGGCCGGTATGGGACGCTCAGCGCGATCACGGCCGGGAAACGATCGGGCCGCAGCAGCGCAGCGTGCCACGCGACCGGGGCGCCCCAGTCGTGGCCGGCAATCGCCGCGTGCTCGGCGCCGAGCGCATCGAGCAGCCCGACCATATCGCCGACCAGATGGAGGAGCGTGTAGCTGTCGATCGGTTCGGGTCGGTCCGTCTCGCCGTAGCCCCGCATGTCCGGTGCCACGGCACGGAATCCGGCATCCCCGAGAGCGCGGAGCTGATGGCGCCAGGAATACCAGGATTCCGGGAAGCCGTGGCAGAGGATCACCAGCGGCCCGGTGCCGCACTCGGCGACGTGCATGCGGATCCCGTTCGTCTCGATCGTGCGATGCTGAATGCTTGGCATCGGTCCTCCTCTTCGCGTCGCCCTCGCGGCGACGGGACGATCATGCGTCTCGAGCCGCAGCGTTCCGGCATTTATCCGTGATTCGGCACAATTTTGCGGTAATCTCGAGTGAATGCCCTCAGCCTGATCCGGATCACCAGTAACGTTAGAACGGCAGACCGGCCAGAGCGAGTTCGAGGACCGACCTTGGAAATTGCGTCCCACTCCGCACAAGACACGCCCAATGAGATCATGGGGCCGGACCTGCGCGCGAGCCAGATCGGGCATCCGACGCGGCATGGCATAGGCCGATTCACGTCCCGGTTGATTTCTCCCGGCCCGACAGCGATCCGCCGGTTGCGCGGACCGCAACGAAGTCACCGCGTCCTCATCCTCGCTTGCATCGTGCTGCCGATGTCTGTCCTCGCCGTAGGCAGCTACTTCGCGTGGCGAGCGGCGGTCGAGACCGGGTTGGCGCGGCTAGGCCGGACGATCGACGTCGCGCACGAGAATGCCGCCCGCGTGTTCGAAACCTACAAGTTGCTCCTGGGCGAAGCGGACGACCCAATCGCGGATCTATCCGACGTGGAAATCGGCGCTCGCGAGCGGGAGTTGCATGAGCGTCTCGCCGCGATGATCGCCACGCTGCCGCAGGCACAAGACCTGCAGGTCTTCGATGTCCAGGGGCATCCGCTCGTCAGCGCCCGCGTCTACCCGGTGCCTCACGACGTGAGCGTGGCAGATCAGGATTTTTTCCGGAATTTGCCGGATGCCCGGGACAATCTGACGATCGGCTCTCTGCAGGTTGATCGCCTGGACCACGAGCCGTCATTCGATGTCGCCGTCCCGTGGATCAGCCGGGCCGGTGTGTTCCGCGGCGGTCTCGCGGTGTCGGTCAACCCCGCCTATTTCCAGAACAACTGGCGGCGGAATGAACTGGCGGACGAGACGCCCGCCGGCATGACGATGGTGCTGTTCCGCAGCGACGGCGCGTTCCTGGCGCGCTGGCCGCAGCCGATTCGCATCGGGAGCGGTGTACGCGCATCGCCGTCCTTCCATGCCAAGCTCGCGACGAACCCGGACGCGGGCGCCTACAAGCAGCGCTTCCCCGATGACGGGATCTTCCGCATGCTCGCATATCGGCGTGTCGACGAGATGCCGCTCTATGTCGTGGCGTCGCTGCGGCGGTCCAGCATCACCGAGCGTTGGCTGTCGACGATGGCGGAGTATCTCTACTTCGGTGTTCCGGCAACCCTGGCGCTGGTGTCCCTCGCCGTTGCCGCGGCGCGGCGGGCGCGGCGCGAGAGCGAGGCGCTTGCATTGCTGCGGGTCGAGTCGCAGCGCCGGGAACAAGCTGAGGCGGCATTCCGGCAAGCGCAGAAGATGGAAGCGATCGGCCGTCTCACCGGCGGGATCGCGCATGACTTCAACAACCTTCTCACCGCAATCAGCGGCAGCGTCGAATACCTCGTCAAGGCTATCCCGACGCAAGACGACCGCACTCGGCGCTATGCGGCGATGGCCCGTGAGTCTGTACAGCGCGCTGCGACGCTCACGCATCGCCTGCTTGCCTTCTCCCGTCAGCAGGCTTTGGAGACGAAATCGGTCAATCTCAACCGGCTGGTCGCCGGGATGTCCGAGTTGTTGCGCCGCACTCTCGGCGAGGATGTTCAGATCGAGACTGTTCTCGCCGGCGGCCTCTGGCCGACGGAAAGCGACCCGAACCAGCTCGAGAACACGCTGCTCAACCTGGCCATTAACGCTCGTGACGCGATGCCGGATGGCGGCAAGCTCACGATCGAAACTCTGAATGCGCACCTCGATGCTTCGTATGCGGCGGCACACGCCGAGGTCGAGCCCGGACAGTACGTCCAGCTGGCGGTGACGGACACCGGCTGCGGAATGACGCCGGAGATCGTCGGCAAAGTGTTCGAGCCGTTCTTCACCACGAAGCCCGCGGGCAAGGGCACCGGCCTCGGGATGAGCATGGTGTACGGCTTCGTGAAGCAATCACGCGGGCACATAAAGATTTACAGCGAGGTTGGGCGTGGCACGACCGTCAAGATCTATCTCCCCCGTTCGCCGCAATCTGCCGAACTGCCGCCGGACCTGTCGGAGGCGCCTCCGCGGCCCCCGCAATCTCACGGCGAGACGGTCCTCCTCGTCGAGGATGACGATGCGGTCCGCGATCTCTCCGTCGCCACGTTGCAGGAACTCGGCTATCGCGTCATCTCGGCACGCGATGCGGCAGCGGCTCTCGACTTGCTCCGCGGGAACCCCGACGTGCGACTCTTGTTCACGGATGTCGTCCTTCCCGGCAGTCTCAACGGGCGGAGGCTCGCGGAACAGGCCTGCATTCTGCGGCCGGGATTGCCGGTGCTGTTCACCACCGGATACACGCCCAACGCCATCATCCATAATGGGGTCCTCGATTCCGGCGTCCATCTGCTGTCGAAGCCGTTCTCGGCGGCGGAGCTCGGCGCCAAGATCGCGGCAATGTTGGCCGCCGTCCGCCAGGCGAGAGACATGCCCTAGGGCGCTCGCGTCTCCTGATGAGCCAGAGATCGGTTTTGCTGCCCGGATCCGACCGGTCGGGGCAGGCATGGAACTTGACGAATTCGTCGGCGGCAGATCACCGCTGTGCGTCCGTTACGGAGCAAACCCACGAAGTTGCAGCGCCGTGGTCCTGACCGCGCCGAGGGTCGCGGCGAGCGGATCGGCCTCGATCTTGCCGCCCCTGCCCCCCGGCACCCGCGCATCCACTTACGTAGCTTTCCGGACTGGCAACGTCCGCTCGCACGGGGCATCGTCGATCGTGAAGTTCGGGCATCGATGCGATACGTCCCGACGTCGCCCGATCGGCAGGTGAGGATGCAGTATGTTGGAGAATACGCGCGTGCGAGAGATGATGGAGGCGGCGGTTGACATGGAAAGACCGCATTCCCTGGCGGCCGTCGAGGAGGAGGATGAGTTTACCGAAATGCTGCTCGCTGCCATGGTCGGCATGGCGATGAAGAGCAAGCGCCGCCAGGCCGACGTGACCGCAGTGATGCGCCGGTCGAAGCTGGACGCGGCACCCGAGCGCGTCGCGGCGGCACTCCGGACGCTCGAAGCGCAGTCGCGCGTGCGCGACATCGTGCCGCTCTACGACGGCAGCACGCTCGCAACGGTCACCAACATCGGCATGGACCTGGTCGGTGCCAGCCGGCACTGGCACTTCCTGCAAGGCGTGGAGGGCGCGGCGGCATAGGCGACCAGGCACATCAGCTCTGCGGCCGCGGCATCGCCAAAATGCGGGCGTGGCGTTAGACATATCGAGGAGGGCGTTCGCAGAGATCAGGATCCTTCTCGGTGAGCTTCGGATCTTCAGGCGATGCTGTGTCCGCCGCGTGGCTGCTGTCCGCGGTTGCGTTCACCGTCGCGATGTCGGCGACCCCCGGTCCGAACAACGTCATGGTAGCCGCCTCGGGCGCGACTTTCGGCTTCCGCCGTACCCTGCC
>DATAPS010000401.1:0-5437 GCA_036265085.1 Acetobacteraceae bacterium
ATGGACGCGGCTTCGCCCTGGCGCACCTTCCGACGGTTGACGCTGCCGCTGCTCATGCCGAGCCTCGCGGTGGTGTTCATCCTCTCGATGATCCGGGCGGTGCAGATTTTCGACGAAGTCTACGTGTTGACAGGCGGCGGCCCGGGGACCGCGACGGTCTACATGGTGCAGTTCATCTATCAGACCGGCTTCGCGCAGGGCGTGCGACAATACGGGCTGGCCGCGGCGGGATCCCTGTTGCTCGCGGCGGTGCTGCTCGTGTTCACGCTGTTTCAGCTGCGCGGCATGCGGCGGAGCGCCGGATGATCGCGCGCATGATGACTGCGCGGCGCGGGCGCGCAGGGTGGGATTGGACGGACTGGGCGAGCTACGTCTACCTCGTTGCGGGTGTCGTGCTGATGTTCGGGCCGGTGCTTTGGCTCGCGCTGTCCTCCGTGAAGACGCAAGCGGGGCTCGACGTTTTTCCGCCGACGCTGCTGCCGTGGGAGCAGAAGCAGGTGCAGGTCCCCGACCGGCCCACGCCAGCGCCGGTCTACAGGGTGACGGCGGGCGACCGCGCCGGCCAGGAGCTCGCGGAGATCCGCCGCATCGGGCTGCAGGCCCAGCTTGTCTCGCCCGACGCGCCATCGACCGTCATCCGTGTGCCGACCGCCGATCTGCAGAAGGTGATGCAGATTCACGCATCATGGTCGAACTACAGCGACCTCGTCCGGAAATTCAACTTCGCCCTCTACTTCTTCAACAGCGTGTTCATCACCGTGGTCGCAACCGTGCTGACCCTGCTGGTGAACTCGATGGCCGCGTTCGCGCTCAGCAAATACCGGTTCCCCGGGCGCGAGCCGGTGTTTCTCGTCATGCTCGCGACGCTGATGATCCCGCCGACGATCGTGCTGGTGCCGAACTACCTGATCGCGGCGACGCTCGGCCTGACGAACAGCCTGTGGGGCGTGATCTTCCCCGCGGTCGCCACGCCGACCGGCGTGTTCATGCTGCGCCAGTACATGCTCACGCTGCCGGACGACCTGCTGGAAGCCGCGCGCATGGACAATGCGAGCGAGTGGCGGATCTACTGGCGGATCGTGCTGCCGCTCTCGGCGCCCGCGTTGGCGGTGCTCGCGATCTTCTCGGTCATGTGGCGGTGGAACGACTTCCTCTGGCCGATGGTGGTGCTGAGCCGGAGCGAGGTGTTCACCCTGCCGATCGCGCTGTTCTCCTTCCAGGGCGATTTGCAGACGCAGTGGCAGTACCTGCTGGCGATGACGGTGTGCACGCTGCTGCCGGTCACGCTGATCTTCATCTTCCTGCAACGCTATATCACGCAGGGCATCGCTTCCGCGGGAGTCAAGTAGATGGCGACTCTGAGCTTGCAAAACGTGGTCAAGCGCTTCGGCGATGTCTCGGTCATCCACGGCGTCAGCTTCGACGTGTCCGACGGCGAGTTCGTCGTGTTCGTGGGGCCGTCCGGCTGCGGCAAGTCGACGCTGCTGCGGATGATCTGCGGGCTGGAGAACGTGAGCGACGGCGAGGTGCGGATCGACGACGAAGTGATGAACACGGTGCCGGCGGCGCGGCGCGGGCTCGCGCTGGTGTTCCAGTCCTACGCGCTGTATCCGCACATGACCGTGTATCAGAACATGGCGTTCGGGCTGGAGAATCTCGGCACGCCGCGCGCGGAAATTCAGACGCGGGTGGCCGAGGCGGCGCGGATGCTGCGGCTCGAACCCTATCTGCAACGCAAGCCGACCGCGCTCTCGGGCGGGCAGCGGCAGCGGGTGGCGATCGGGCGAGCGATCGTGCGCGAGCCGAAGATCTTTCTGTTCGACGAGCCGCTGTCGAATCTCGACGCCGAGTTGCGCGTCGGCATGCGCGCGGAGATCGGGCAGCTGCACCGGCGGCTGAAGACCACAATGATCTACGTCACGCACGATCAGGTCGAGGCGATGACGATGGCCGACAAGATCGTCGTCCTGCGCGCCGGACGCGTCGAGCAGGTCGGCGCGCCGCTCGAGCTGTACAACGCTCCCGCGAACCAGTTCGTCGCCGGCTTCATCGGCTCGCCGCGCATGAATTTCCTGAGCGGCCGCGTTGCCAGCGCCGAACCCGAAGGCGCCGTCATCGAGGTGCCGAACGTGGGCGCGATCCGCACCACCGCGACGGGCCAGGCCGGGCAGGAGATGACGATCGGCATCCGCCCCGAGCACGTCGTACAGGGTGCGGGGGCCGGAAATACGGTGACGGGAAGCGTGGTCAACGTGGAGCAGCTCGGCGGGCTGAGCTATGTGCAGCTCACCGACCCCGCGATGACGATCCAGCTGCAGGGCCAGACCCGCGTGACGCTCGGCGACCGCACACAGGTGACTCTTCCCGTCGAGGCCATCCATGTGTTCGACTCGGATGGCGCAGCCGTGCCGCGCGCGCGTTCCGCGCAGCCGGTCGCCGCGCAGGCCTAGGTGCAGCCGGTCCGAAGTGCGCGCCTCGTCCAGACGACGGCGCGCGGCCTGCGGCTCGACGCAGGCGAAGGGGTCGAATTCCGGATCTCCGTGCTGGGCCCCGATCTCGTTCGCGTCTGCGCAGTGCGAGATGGGCAGTTCCGCCAGTCGCGCAGCTGGATGGTTCCCGCGCATGGCGAGGACGACGTGCCGTGGGAGGGCCGCGATCGCGCCGACGAAACCAGCTGGCCGATCACGCCGTTCGACGCGCGATCCGACGACGCCACGGTCACGCTCGCGACCTCCGCGCTCACGCTGACGATCACGCGCGCGCCATTCGCTCTCGCATGGTCGCTGCCCGGCGGCACCGTGTTCGCTCGCGACCGCGACGCGCACGCGACGATGTTCGGCGCGCACGCCATCCGTCATGCCGCCGCGCGCGACGCGGGTGATGCGTATTTCGGCCTCGGCGACAAGACCGGGCCGCTGAACCTGCACGGCAGGCGCCTGCGCACCGCGATGATGGACAGCCTCGGCTTCGACCCGGAACGCGGCGATCCGCTCTACAAGCACTGGCCGTTCCTGATCGTGCGCGACGGCGTGTCCGGGGTCGCCAGCGGCGTCTTCTACGACAACATGCCCGGCGCGACCTTCGATCTCGGCTGCGAGCACGACAACTACTACGGCCTCTATCGCAGCTATGAAGCTCCGGACGGCGATCTCGACTACTACGTCTTCCCCGGCCCCGGCGTTGCCGACGTCACGCGCAAGTTCCTTGCGCTCACGGGACGCCCGGCGCTCCCGCCACGCTGGTCGCTCGGTTTCGCACAGACCGCGATGGCGATCGCGGACAGCGACAACGCGCAGGAGCGGATGGAGGCGTTCATCGACACTTGCGCGCGGGAGGAAATCCCGGTCAGCGCATTCCACTTCGGCTCCGGCTACACCACGATCGGCCATCGCCGGTACGTGTTCACCTGGAACCGCGACAAGTACCCCGATCCGCACGGGCTCATGCGCCGCTTCCACGAAGCGGGCATGCATGTCGTCGCGAATCTCAAGCCGTGCCTGCTCGACAGCCATCCGCGCTTTGACGAGCCGCGCGACGCGTATGTGCAGCAGCGCGACGGCGGTCCCGCGATCAGCCAGTTCTGGGACGGCGAAGGTGCGCATATCGACTTCACCAACCCCGACGGCATCGCCTGGTGGCAGCGCGGCGTGCGCGAGCAGGTGCTGGCGTTCGGCATCGACGTGGCCTGGAACGACAACAACGAATACAGCCTGCCGAACGAGGACGCCGTGTGCGCCGGCTTCGGCACGCCGGCGCCGCTTGATCTCGTGCGCCCGCTGCAACCGCTGCTGATGACGCGCGCCTCGGTCGAGGAGCAGCAGCGCGACGAGCCCGATGTGCGGGCGTTCAGCGTCACGCGCGCGGGCTGCCCGGGCATCCAGCGCTACGCGCAGACCTGGAGCGGCGACAATTCGACGAGCTGGCGCTCGCTGAAATGGAACCTGCGCACCGGCCTGACGATGTCGCTCTCCGGCATGATCAACACCGGCCACGACGTGGGCGGCTTCTCCGGCCCCGTGCCCGATGCCGAGCTGCTGGTGCGCTGGACGCAGGCCGGTCTCGTGCATCCGCGCTTCATCATGAATTCGTGGAAGCCGGATGGCGTCTACACCACGCCTTGGCTGCATCCCGAAGCGACGCCGCTGATCCGCGACGCGATCCGGCTTCGCTACCGGCTCATGCCGTATCTCTACAGCATCATGCATCAGGCCCACGCGGACGGGACGCCGCCGCTGCTGCCGACTTTCGCGGTGTTCGATGCCGCCGCCGTCGCGGACAGCGATGCGCTGATGCTCGGGCCGTTCGTGCTCGCGTGCCCCGTCACCGCCCCCGGCGCGCGGCAGGTCGAGGTGGATCTGCCGGCCGGGCCCGCCTGTTGGTTCGAGTTCTATACCGAGCAGCATCTGCGCGCAGGGGAGCGGCACACGCTCGCGGCCCCGCTCGACCGTTTGCCGCTCGCGGTGCCGGAAGGCGCGATCCTGCCGATGACCGATGCGGGCGACGATTTCTCGCGGCTGCACGACGAGCCGTCGCGACAACTGCGCATTTTCCCCGGTATCGGCGAGGGTGAGTCCCGGTTTACGCTCGTCGAGGACGACGGCATCAGCGAACGCGGGCTCACCACGCGGATCACGTGCCATCTGCGCTGGACCCACGACGCGGTGACCCTCGACGCTGCAGCAGAGGGGGGATACGAGCTCCCCTACGACCGCATCGCCGTGGTCATGCCGCGCGCCGAGCGCCGTCCCCTGGAGACTCGCTCAGGCCCCGGCGTGCCTTCTCTCTACGCCCGATAGACGACGAACCCGCGGATCGCATCCATCATCGCCTCCGGCTCGTCGGCGCGGATCGAGTGGCTGCTGTTCTCGAAGATGCGCAGATCCGATCCCGCAATGAGCCGATGGATCTCCTCGGAGAATTCCGGCGCGCAGATCCAGTCGCGACGGCCCGCGAGGATCAGCGTCGGCGCGGTGATCTTCGACAGTTCCGGCCGCAGGTCGTAGGTGTGCATGAACCCGCCCGGCCCGAATGCGCGATTGATCGCATCCGGTGAGAGGGTGCCGCGCCCACGGATCACGGCGGCCTCCGCCGGCTTGTATTTGTACGAGTACATGGGCCCCATCACATCGTAATAGTGCCGCATCTCGGCTTCGTCCTTGAAGCCTTTGCCCCACACCGCCTCGCACACGCGCTGCTGCTCCGGCGTCCCCAGCTTGGCGACGATCTGCTTGGCGCGGTCGATGAAGCCGCGATGCGAGGCGGTGACGACGAGCACGAGATGGCTCACCGAGGCGGGATAGCGCGCCGCATGCGCCATCGCGACCATGCCGCCATAGCTCGTGCCGACGGAGACGATCGGTCCCAGCCCGAGATGAACGCGCAGCGCCTCCATGTCCTCGACATTCTCGTCGAGTGTGTACTTCGCTTTGTCGCCGCG
>DATAPS010000402.1:0-8973 GCA_036265085.1 Acetobacteraceae bacterium
AGTTTAGGGAGGAATCGCCAAAGGCGATGGCGCGAGGGAAAAACCCGGCGCCGGAATTGAGCGAGAGGTGGGATTCATGAATGGCAGGACTTCGGTCTTGCCATTCTTTTTTTGCCCAAATATCAGCTGGTTAGCGTCCAAGGTGGACGTAATTTCTTAACCTTGCGGTAGACCGGGCAACCGTCGAAATGGGCGCCCGGCAGGTACCCTAGGCTCATCAAGAATTCGCCGACGATCTCGCCCCCGGTGAAGACGAAGGTTTTGCGGAAGAGCTTGACCCAATCCGCCTTGGACAGGGGGTGGTGCGCGTCGAGCCAGTCGGCGAACGAGCCATGCGTCTGACGCAGATCGAGGAGCCTCTGCGCATTGGTGATCGCCGCCGCGACTTTGAGCCGATTGCGGATGATGCCGGCGTCGCGCAGCAGGCGATCGACGTCCTTGGCGCCGAAGCGGGCGACCCGGTCGACGTTCCAGCCTGCGAACGCGGCGGTAAAGGCCTCGCGCTTCTTCAGGATCGTGAGCCAGGAGAGGCCCGCCTGATTGATCTCGAGCACGAGGCGCTCGAACAGCACCTTGTCGTCGCGCGAGGGGAAACCGTACTCCCTGTCGTGATAGGGCCCGTGGAACGGGTGCCCGGGCGCCGCCTCGACTCGCGATCTCTATCGGGAGACGGTCGATCCGTCGGATGTGAGCCGCTATCGCGACGGCGGCGCTTGGCGGAATTTCGCCGAGCGGACGGAGAGCATTCCAGTTCGCGACGCGCCGCCGCACGCGCTGACCATCCGCGAGACGGTGCGCGGACCGATCGTCAATGCGCTGATCCCGTCCGTCGAGGAGCACGGCGATCCGCCCCTGTCGCTGCGCTGGGTGGGAACGGAGCACATCGACGATCTGCGCGCCGGGGTGTCGCTGTCGCGCGCGAAGGATTGGGACGGCTTCCGCAACGCGCTTCGCGACTGGTCGATCGCGGTGTTCAATTTCGTCTATGCCGATGCGGCGGGAAATGTCGGCTACCAGATGGCGGGTCGAGTACCCGTCCGCGGCCGCATCACGTTCGGCTTCCGCGACGCGGAAAATACGGAAGACGCATGGCGCGGCACGATTCCATTCGACGAGCTGCCGCATGCGTTCAACCCGAAGAGCGGCAGCGTCGCGAGCGCCAACCAGCGCATCGTCGGCGACGATTTCCCGCATCCGATCTACGGCGCCTATTCGCAGGGCCATCGCGGCGCACGGCTCGCGGAGGTGCTCGGGGCGGCGTCGAAATCCGACCCGGCGGCAACGATCGCGCTTCAGAACGACGTGACGAGCAGCCGCGCCGTTCGCATGGTGCCGCACATCGTCGCGCTGCTCGCGAGTGCGGACGATCCGGACGTCGCGCTCGTGCGGGATGCGCTCGCAGCCTGGGACGGGCGCTACGAGCTCTATGGCGATGCACCGACGATCTTCGAGACGTTCATGGCCCAGTGGCAACGCACCGTGCTCGGCGCAATCCTGCCGCCACGCCTGGTCGATCTATGCATGCAGCAGACCGGTCTTGCGACAACGTTGCTGGAGCAACCGGAGACGAGTTATTTCGACGGCGGCACAGCGGAGCAGGCCGCGGACGCTGCCCGCCGCTCGGTCGCCGTCCTCCGCGAGCGGCTCGGCGCCGACCGCAGTGCGTGGGCGTGGGGGCGGCTGCACCTCGCGCATTGGAGGCACCCGCTCTCGACGCCGGCGACCGCCGCGGCGTTCGACATCGGGCCTGCGCCGGTGAACGGCGGGTCGCACACGATCCGCAATACCGGCGGCGAGCTGCCACCGCATGGCGCGACCTCCGGCGCGGAATACCGGATCGTGTTCGACTTCGCCCAGCCCGACCGGTTTCTTGCGGTCCAGAACATCGGCAATTCCGGCGTGCCCGGCAGCAGGCACTACCGCGACCAGTTCGAGCCGTGGCTGAATGGCACGTACCACACGGTGCATCTCACGCGCGCTGGCGTGGAGGCGGATCGGGAGAGCATGACAAACGTTCTCCCTGCACCGGGGTAGCGTGAATGAACATCGCCCTGCACGGGCCGACGACCGTCGCCGAGTTCCTCGCGTGGGAGGAGCGGCAACCGTTGCGTTACGAGTTCGACGGCACGCGCCCGCTCGCGATAGCGGGTGGAACGCTGCGACACAACCGGATCTGTCGAAATATCAACGGGGCGCTGGACGGGCGCCTTCGTGGCAGTACTTGCCAAGCGTTCGGGACCGACGTGAAGATCATCGCCAACAATCACATCCGCTATCCCGACGCGTTCGTGACCTGCTCTCCTCAGAACGAGATCGGAACCGTCGCGGAAGCGCCGGTCGTCGTGTTCGAAGTCATCAACAACAGCACTGAATCGATCGACCGGGTCGACGAGCTGCCGGGCTATTTGGCCGTTCCGCGGGAAGGCGAAACGATCGACCTTCCCGCCATCTTGGTCGAGATCGCGATCGACGACCTCTACGAAGGCTTCGAAACGCTCACGCCGCAGGACGAAACCGATCACCCGCCCCCGGGGTGACTCGCGCCCTCCCCTGCTGACGTTTCCGATCGGCATGGGCTAGGCTCGACGAAACTCGACGGCGGAGAGCGATAGATGGCGCGGCGTGGCATGAAGTTCGGCATTTTCCTGGCCCCATTCCACCGCGTCGGCGACAACCCGACGCTCGCGATGGCGCGCGACATCGAGATGATCGAGTATCTCGACGACCTCGGCTACGACGAGGCCTGGATCGGCGAGCATCATTCCGCGGGCTGGGAGATCATCGCCTCCCCCGAGCTTATCATTGCGGCGGCGGCGGAGCGCACCAAGCACATCATGCTCGGCTCCGGCGTCACCAGCCTGCCCTACCACCACCCTTTCCTGGTCGCGCAGCGCTTCGTGCAGCTCGATCACATGACGCGCGGGCGGGCGATGCTCGGCTGCGGACCGGGCGCGCTCGTGTCCGACGCCTACATGCTCGGCATCGAGCCGTCGACGCAGCGGCGGCGGATGGACGAGGCGCTCGACGTCATCATGCAGCTGCTCGCCTGCGAGGAGCCGGTGACGGCGAAGACCGACTGGTTCGAGTTGCGCGATGGCCGCCTGCATCTCCGCCCCTACAGCGATCCGCGTTTCCCGATCGCCTGCGCGAGCACGCTCACGCCGTCCGGACCGATGTCGGCGGGCCGGCACGGGCTCGGCATCCTCTCGCTCGGCGCGGGTGGTCCGGGCGGCGTCGAAGCGATGGCCGGGCAATGGAAGATCGCAGAGGAGACCGCCGCCAAGCACGGCAAGACGATGGACCGCCGTGACTGGCGGATCGTGACGAACATCCATGTCGCGGAGGACGACGAGCAAGCGCTGCGCGAGGTTCATCTGGGGGAACGGATGGAAACCGTAACCTATTTCGAGGACACGCTGCGTCGGCCGCCGGGGCGCTCTGAGGATCCGCTGCGCGACGGGGTGAAAGCCGGCACCACGCTGATCGGCTCGCCGGAAACCATCGCGAAGGGGATCGAACGGCTGATCGGCTTCAGCAACGGCGGATTCGGCGGATTGCTGTTCCGCGCGCACGACTGGGCCAATCGCGAGCAGACCTGGCGCAGCTACGAACTATTCGCACGCTACGTGATGCCGCGCTTCCAGCAGTCGCTCGACACTGTGGTCGCGTCGCAGCAATGGTGCCAGGAGAAGGCGACGTCGATCTTCGGCCCGAATGTCGAAGCGGTGCGGCGGGCGTTCACCGACGCGGGGAAGCCGGTGCCGGCGCAGTTCCACGAGCGCGTGCCGGGGGCGCGGGATTCTGCGCTCGTCGGGCGGCAATCCTGAGCGAGACATCGACCGCGCCGTCTTGGCAGGACGACGTGTTCGACGTCCTCAAGGAGAGCGGCGTCACGCACATCGCCTACGTTCCGGACGCCGGCCATGCCGTCGCGATCCGCCGCGCCGAAGCGGACGCGGCGATCCAGGCCGTGGTGCTCACGACCGAGGAGGAAGGCATCGGCTATCTCGCGGGTGCTTGGCTCGGCGGTGTGCGCGGGGCGCTGCTGCTGCAATCGAGCGGCGTCGGCAATTGCATCAACACGCTGGCACTGCCGGCGTGCGCGCGCTTTCCGCTGCTGATGGTGGTGACCATGCGCGGCGACTGGGCCGAGTTCAATCCGTGGCAGAACCCGATGGGCCAGGCGACCGAGTCAGCACTTCGGCTCATGGGCGTGATGACCTGGCGCGCCGACCGGCCGGAGGATGTCCGACCGTTGCTGCAGGGCGCCGCGACCATGGCGTTCGACGGCGACGGCGCCTGCGCGGTGCTGCTCGGCCAGCGGCTGATCGGGCGGAAGGAATGGGTGAAGTGAATGCGCTCGACCGCCGCGCGGTAGTGGCCGAGCTCTTGCGGGACCGCGGCGGGCTGCTGGTGGTGAGCGGCCTCGGCTCGCCGTCCTACGACGTGATGGCGGCGGGCGATCACGACCTAAACTTCTATCTCTGGGCGGCAATGGGGAGCGCCGCGATGATGGGTCTCGGCCTCGCGGCCGCGCGGCCCGAGCGGCCGGTGCTGGTGCTGACCGGCGACGGCGAGATGCTGATGGGCCTCGGCTCGCTCGCGACCATCGCGCTGCGCCGGCCCCGCAATCTCAGCATCGTCGTGCTCGACAATGGCCACTTCGGCGAGACCGGGATGCAGGAGAGCCACACCGGGCGGGGGATCGAGCTGACGCGGGTCGCCGAGGCGTGCGGGTTTCCCGCCGTGGATATGGTTACGGGGATGGAGGGGGTGGAGCCGTTGCGGGCACGCGTTCATGAGTGCGACGGGCTGAACTTCGCGGCCGTCAAGATCGGCGCCGTCAACGTGCCCCGCGTGCTGCCGCCGCGGGACGGGGTGTACGTCAAGAACCGATTCCGGGCCGCGCTCGGGAGTTCGACCAACCAATGTCAGGATTGAACCAACCGACACACGTCAAAGAACCAGCCCTGGTTCGGCGACCTCGTCCAGCGGCCAGATGGGGCGCGTGACGCGGGTGTAGGGGATCCGCCGATAGTCGCGGCTCAACGGACCATCCGTGTCGACATAGATGACACGGCTCGCAATGGGGCCGAATGCCGCCATGAAGTGGTTGGTCGATTTGACCACGAGAAGCCGGCGCGCATGCGGGTCAACGCCGACATTCGAGAACAGCTCGGTGCCGAGCGCCTGATTGCGCTTGCCGACGAGGACGACATCGATGCCGCCGAGGCGAACGGCCGCGCAATCGCCCAGCGGCGACTGGGCCGGGCCGAAGCTCTGCCAACAATTCCGCTTCAGCCCCGTCACCTCAACCAGCGCATCGACCGGCATTCCCGACGCAGGACCGGTCTTGCCGCCGAACCGCAGGGGGAGCGACGCGCCGACTCCGGCATCGAAACACAGCCTGACCGCCACCGGATCCCAGATCGGCCCGAGCGCCACATTCTGAGCCTCGATCCCGATCAGGTGGCGCAGGATGGTCGTGTTGTCGGAGGGTGCGCCGCCGCCGGCATTGTCCGCCGGATCGGCCATGACGACCGGACCCCTCGGCTCAGCCAAGGCGGCCGCAACCCCGTCGGCGACGGTGAAATATTGGGGCGCGGTCTTGCCGCGCATACCGACGAATTCCTCGCCGATCGCGGTCGCGATGCGCTCGGCCTTCGCCTTGTCGCCATCCGTCACGACGAGGACTCGCCCGGTCAGTTCCGGTACGTCGGCGTAGGGGAAGCAATGCCCGATCGAGATCGACAGCACGCCGTCCCTGCCCTCCATCGCCTTGATCCGGTCGACGAAGCCACGCATCAGCGGCAGCGTGGTCGGGTAGCTCCCGATCTGGCGGCAATCATAGAGTGCGGATACCGGCTTCACCTGCTTGCGGATCGCGGCCAGCACGATGGCGAGCAGCGCCTCCGCGCCTTCCACCACGTCGGTATGCGGAAACTCCTTGTACAGCACGGTTACGTCGGCGAGGCGCACGCGCTTGACGGTGAGGTGGCAGTGCGGGTCGAGTTCCACGCCGATCACGCAGTCCGCGCCAACCAGAGCGCGGACGCGTTCGACGATGTCGCCTTCCACGTCGTCATAGTCGTAGGCGACCATCGCGCCGTGCAGGCCCAGCAGCACGCCATCCAGGGGCAGCGCCGCAGCGACCTGGCCGAGGATCTCGTCGCGCATGGTTTCGTAATCTCGCCGGTTCGTCGTCCCGGCCGGACTTGCCGCGAAGCAGCTGCCCTCGATCAGCTCGAACCCATCCGCGGCCGCACGATGGCGTGCCACGAACAGGGTTGCGGTGCACATCTGCGGCGCGTCATCGGGATGCTCTCCGGGGCGCAGGAACACCGTTTCGCGATACGCATCGATGCTGGTCGGCAGCGGCGAGAACGTATTGGTTTCGGTTGCGAGCGTGGCGGTGAACAGGCGCATCGTCGTGGTTCCTCGCGTCATCTCAATTGGGCCGACAGACGTGTGGGCGGCACGACTCCGCGGCGGCGCTGTGGCTCACTGCATTCATATCGCTGGCCGAAAACGTCGAGGGCTCGCTACTCCGCGCTCCAATACTCCGCCCATAGCGCGCCCATGTCGCCGTGCCCAGTCGGCGCGTAGCCTTTCAGCCATTTCGGGACTGCGTGGGCATCCGCGCGGAAATAGAGCGGAATCATCGGGAGCTCGTCAGCGACAATGCGCTGCATCTCAGCGAACGCCGCGCGGCGCTTCGCAGGATCGAGCTCGGTCTCGACCCTCTTGACGTCGCCATCGAAGGTCGGATCGTTGAAGCCGGGAAAATTGGATCCGGCCCAGTTGTTCGCGGCCGTCGGGATGTGGTCGGAGGCGAGGGTCTGGCGCGGCGGCTCGCCGACCGCCGAGATCCAGCTGTACAGCACGAGCCCGGGGAATTTCCGGTGCTTCATGGTGTCGCCGAACAGCGTCCGGAACGGCTCGTTTCTGACGGTGGTTTCGATGCAATTCGCCTTCCACTGACTTTGCATGACCGCCTGCTGCAACTCGCGCAGACGGATTCCCGCTGACACGCTGAACTCGACGGACAGCCGCTGACCCGCGGCGTCGCGGCAGATGCCGTCCGGCCCGGGCGTCCAGCCGGCGGCGGCGAGAAGCACATGGGCGCGCGCGGGATCATAGGAATAGGTCGCCGTGTCAGGCGTGTAGTCCGGCTCCAGCGGGTTCACCCATGTCGCGGCGATCGGCAATCTGTCTCCGAACAGCTTTTCGTCCATGGTCTTGCGGTCGATCGTCAGCAACAGCGCCTGCCGCACGCGCTTGTCGGCCAGAATCGGATTGTCGAGCTGCACGGCGATCTCGTCGAACGTCAGGCTCGGCTTGAAGATGTAGGTGAAGCGATCAGGCTGTTGCCGCTGCAGTTCGATCACCTGATCGATCGTCATGCCGATGCTCTCGCCCGGCGTCATGTCGATATCGCCCGAGAGAAGATTCGCCTGCAGCGCGGCGGTGTTGTCGATGTCGCGGATGACGATGCGCTTGAAGGAGGGCTTGGCGCCATTCCAATAGGGGTTCTGCTCCATCACGACGCGAACGCCCGACTGGTAGTCCGAAACCATCCACGGGCCGTTCCAGAGCCCGGGCGTGGTCGGCGCGCGATTGTAGGTATTCGTCTTGATGTAATCGCCGGGGCTGGATGCCTTCGCATAGACCGGGCCTTCGATATGTTCAGGCAAGATGACGCGGATGCGGTCGAACAGGCTGGTGACCTCGTCGAGATGCATCACCGCAGTCTGGTCGTCCACCACGTCGACGCTCGCCACCCGGCCCCACAGCCGGGTATCGGCGAAGCCGGACGCGGGGTCGCGTCCGACTTGCGCCGTGAACGCGATGTCGCGCGCCGTCATCGGCGCGCCGTCGGCCCATTTCAGCCCTGGCCGGAGCTTGACCGTGACCGCCATGCCCTGTCCGCCTCCCGGCCGCTCTTCGAGTTTGACCAGGCCGTTCTGCAGGGTCGGAAGTTCGGTGCAGAGCAAGCAGGAGTTCTTCCAATCTTTATCGAAAGCCGTCACCGGGCGTGTGGCGAAATCCTCAATGTAGGTCTTCACCAGCTCCGGATCGAAATAGGGATGCATGCTCGACGGGAATTGCGAAATGCCTATCACCAGATCGTCCTTCGCACGGGCGGCCGGCGCGCCAAACAGGGTCGGTGCAATGAGCAATGCGGCACAGGCGAATGTGCGAAACATGGCGAACGGCATTTTTCAAACTCATTTCAAGTGGCGGCGGCTTGCAGGGCGGCCTTGACGCGGGCCGGGGTGAAGACGCGTGCGAAGACGTACGCCGGCGGCGTCGAACACGGCGCGGCGGCGGGCTTCCCGACGCCGAGCGGGCTGTCGTCTGGGCGATCGCGGAACTGGATCGTCCTGGCCGTTGACGTGAACGGCGATCCTACCCACGCGAAGATCCTTTCAGGCTCGACACATCCAGCACCGTACCGGACGTGCACGATGGAGACGGCAGCGCTTCCGTGCAGCAGCATAGCAGGCCGTCGCGGAAGCGGCAGTACCAACGTATCGGCTTGAATGCGGTTAGCCGCGCACCGCCACGTGGTCGATGTGGTGGTCGAGAACGGTGATCTCCCCCGCGCCTGTCAGGTGATCGACCATCACGGCAAGCGCGAAATTCGCCATTCCGGGTGACTGGCAGCGAGAACCGGTCCACGTTGATGGTCGAGGGGGCCGAGATCGAGGCGGTCGCCGGGATCCGGCGATCGTCGTCCAGACGCTCCGGACGCGCCCGGAACGTGATATTGCGATATCGTAACGATATGGCGGCGCAGAGGCAGGGCGCGCTCAGGTCCGATTTTTTGAAACGGCGACCGGCACGGAGATGCTGTCGGACAGCTTCATCATGAGCTGTCCGCCGCGCGTGCGGTAGGTCGGCAGCGGATACTCCGCGCCGGCCCGGGCGGGTTCGGCGCGGCGCGGGCGCGGCTTGCGCACGCGCGGCGGC
>DATAPS010000403.1:0-2620 GCA_036265085.1 Acetobacteraceae bacterium
CGACCGCGATTTCTTCCCGATCGTGCAGGCGATGAAGCGTGACGGCGCCTATTACGCGCTGCCCACCGCCGTCCGCGCGCTTGCGCTGTTCTGGAACAAGAAGCTGTTCCAGTCCGCCGGCCTCGATCCCGACAAGCCGCCGCAAACGCTCGACGAATTCGTGGACGACGCGAAAAAGGCGACCAAGCGCGACGCGAGCGGCAATCTGCTCGTCGAAGGCTTCGCGCCCGATGTCGCCGCGCAGGACCAGCACTGGCTGCGCGAGGTGCTGATCCGCCAGTTCGGCGGCACGCCCTACAGCCCCGACGGCAAAACGCCCGCGTTCAACAGCCCGGGCGGGATCGCGGCCGTCACCTGGTACACCGACCTCGTCACCAAGGATCATGTCGGCGAGCTCGGCTTCCTCACGGACCAGACCACCGCCTTCAAGGCCGGCCGCGCGGCGATGACGGTCGACGGCTCGTTCCGCGTCTCCGGCTTCGACGCGCAGCGCGGGCTCGATTACGGCATCGGCGAGCTGCCGAGCCGCAACGGGGTCCGCGGCAATTTCGCGTCGTATTGGGTCAACGGCGTCACCCCGAAAGCGACCGGCGACAAGCGCGCCGCCGCCTTCAAGTTCCTCGCCTTCGTCACCGCGCCCGAGGCGATGGATCTGTGGGTGCACAAGGTCGGCGAACTGCCCGCGCGCGTCGCGGTCGCCAACGCCGACGCGATCCGCAACGACCCGAAATACGGCCCGTTCGTGCGCGGCCTCGCCTACGCGACCACCACCGATTTTGTCGATGAGTCGCAGCAGCGCACCGAGTTCATGGACATGATCGACCGCATCGTGCTGAAGCAGATGCCGGTCGCGCAATCGGTCGCGATGGCGGCGGAGCAGGACAAGAAGATCATCGACGCCGCGAAGTAGGCGCATGCGGCTGCAGCAGCGGCAGACGCTGACCGCCTGGGGCTTCCTCGCCGTCCCGCTGTTCTTCTACGTCACGGTCCGGTTCTGGCCGGCGCTCGATGCGTTCCTCCTGTCGCTCAGCCGCTGGAACCTGGTGGGGCCGCGCGTGTTCGTCGGCTTCGCGAACTATGCGCGCATCTTCAGCGACGGCACTTTCCTTCAGATTCTCGGCAACAGCTTCGAGTATCTGATCCTCGGCCTGCCGATCAGCCTCGGCCTCGCGTTCCTGGTCGCCTACCATCTCGACCGCGTCCGTGCCGGCCACGCCGCTCTCCGTGCGCTGTATTTTCTGCCGCACCTCACGACCGCGACCGCGATGGCGTTCGTCTGGCGCTGGCTGTATCAGCCGCCGCCGATCGGCATGATCAACGCGCTGCTCGGGTCATTCGGAATTCCCGCGCAACCCTTCCTGCGCTCGACCGCACAGGCGCTCCCCGCCGTGCTCGCGCCCGCAATCTGGGCGGCGCTCGGCTTGCAGATCGTGATTTTGCTTGCCGGGCTGAAAGCGATCCCGGCCGTCTATCTCGATGCGGCCGCGATCGACGGCGCATCCGCGGGGCAGACCTTGCGCTACGTGACGCTGCCGCTGCTGCGCCCAACGCTTGTGTTCCTCGTCGTCACCAGCTCGATCGGATTCCTGCGCATATTCGACTGGGTCTACAACATGACGGACGGCGCGGCGGGCGGACCGCTCAACAGCACCAAACCGCTGGTGCTGAGCATCTATCAGAGTGCGTTCGCGCGAATGGACATGGGAACGGCGGCGGCGCAGACGTTCGTGCTGTTCGTCATTCTGCTGGTGCTGTCGCTCGTGCAATTGCGGTTTCTGCGGGCGCGGGCCTGATGCTGCGGCGTCACCCGGTCGCCTTCACCCTCCTCCTCCTCGGCGGCGTCGCGATGCTCCTCCCGCTCGCGCTCATGTTCTCGATGTCGCTGATGGATCCGTCCGACATCTACAACCTCTCGCTCTGGCCGACGTCGCCGACGCTGGAGAATTACCTCTATCTGCTGACCGAGAAGGGCTTCGGCCGCTGGTTCCTCAACTCCTTCATCGTCTCGCTCGGCACCACCGCCTCCGTACTCTTCTTCGACACGCTCGTTGGCTACACGCTCGCGAAGTTCCGCTTCGCCGGACGCGGCATCGTGTTCATCGCCATTCTCTCCACCCTGATGATCCCGACGGAGATGCTCGTCATCCCCTGGTACGTGATGGCGCGCACGCTCGGCTGGCTCGACACGCTCTGGGGTGTCGCGTTTCCCGGCATCATGACCGGATTCGGCACCTTCCTGATGCGCCAGTTCTTCCTCGACGTGCCGGACGACCTCCTCGACGCTGCGCGCATCGACGGCCTCGGCGAGTTCGCGATCTTCCGGCGCGTCGCCGTCCCGCTCGTGCGGCCCGCGTTATCGGCGCTCGCGATCCTCGTCTTTCTCGGCAACTGGACCGCGTTCCTGTGGCCGCTGATCGCGACGACGAGCCCGGACCGCTACACGCTCCCGGTCGGCCTCGCCTCGCTGCAAGGCGAGTTCCAGACGGACTGGGCGATGATCATGACCGGATCGGCGCTTGCGACGCTGCCGACGCTGATCGTGTTCCTGCTGCTGCAACGCCACATCGTCAACGGCATCGCATTGACCGGATTGAAGGCATGAACGACATCGAGAAATTCC
>DATAPS010000404.1:0-10955 GCA_036265085.1 Acetobacteraceae bacterium
AAGCTGCACGAGGACCGCATTGACGCGCGGAATGTCGGTATGCTCTGAGCGATGGGGCCGAGACACAGCCTACGGCTTTAGCTTGCGTTCGACGATGCTTGCCAGGGCTGCAACACCGTAGGGAATCGCCTCGTCGTTGAAGTCGTATCCCGGATTGTGCACGCCGACCGAGCCGGTATCCGTGCCGTTGCCGATATTGAGATACGCGCCCGGCACGACTTCCAGCATCGCGGAGAAATCCTCGCTCGCCATGTTCTGCGGCGCGTCGCCATCGACGTTCTCGGGGCCGACAATCGCGCGGGCGGCGTCGAGAAAATCCGCGGTCTGCACGTCGTCATTGATCGTCGGCGCGAACAGCTTGCGGAAATCGGTCTCCGCGGTCGCGCCGAAGCCGCTCGCGATCCCGCTTGCGAGGCGCTTCATCGATGCCTCGATCGCGGTCATCGTCTCGCCCTGGAACGCGCGCGCGGTTCCGCCGATCTTCGCGGTTTGCGGGATGACGTTGTACGCATCGGCCGTTTCGATCCGCGTAACGCTGACGACCGCGGTATCGGTGGGCGCGATCGTGCGCGAGACGATCGACTGGATGGCCGCGGTGATGTGGCAAGCCGTGAGCACCGGGTCGATGCCGCCTTCCGGCCGGGCACCGTGCGTACCGCGGCCGGTGACGGTGATGTCGAAGAATGCGCCGCCCGCCATCATCGCGCCCGGCCGGGTCATGAATTTGCCGACGGCGAGTCCTGGGCGATTGTGCATGCCGAAGATGAAGTCGCAGGGAAACCGCTCGAACAGCTTGTCGTCGAGCATCGCCTGTGCGCCGCCCAAACCTTCCTCCGCGGGCTGGAAGATGAAGTGCACGGTGCCGTGGAAGTCTCCTTTCGCGGCGAGATAGCGCGCGGCGCCCAGCAGCATCGTGGTGTGGCCGTCATGGCCGCAGGCGTGCATCCGGCCGGGGTTCTGGCTGCGATAGGGGAGGTTCGTCTGCTCGTCCATCGGTAGCGCGTCCATGTCGGCGCGCAGGCCGATGCGCTTACCGCCATTGCCGCGGCGAAGCACGCCGACGACGCCCGTGCGTCCGATATTGCGGTGCACTTCGAGTCCGAGAGCCTCGAGCTCGCGTGCGACAAGGTCGGAGGTCCGACGCTCCTCGAAGCCGATCTCCGGATGGGCGTGGATGTCGCGCCGGATCGCGGTGAGCTCGGGATGATAGGAGCGGATGGTGTCGAGATCGGACATGAGCACGACTCCTGTGATGCGGTTCGGCGCGATATGAGTGGCACACGAGGAGACGCTTCCGCCAGCGCCGTCAAGGTCCGATGCCAACCGAGCCGAATTGCGCAGTGCCATCGGTTCCCGCACCCCAGCCTGCCGCCGCGATCGGAATCGCGACGGTGGCGGCCGCCGAAGCCGGGAAGGGACAGTCGGGGGCTTCGAAGCGGAGATCACCGATTGTGCGGAGCAGGCGAAATCCGTTTCCCGCGGCAATGCAGCCAGGCTCGAAGCCCCATCCGTCGTCGCTCACCGACACTTCCACACTCGCCCCCTCATGCGAGACGACCCGCACGAACACGCGCCCACGCTGCCGATTATAGAATCCGTGTTCCAGCGCATTCGACAGCAGCTCGTCGAGGACGCGCAGCACCGCCCGCTCATGCGTGGCGGGACAGGCGCCCTCGACTTCCACCTCACACGCGACATCCAGGTCCGGGCATCCGCCACGGGTGCACACGTGGTCGCAATGGTCCAGAACAAGCCGCCGAAAGAGTCGGCTCGGCGCGGAGGCGCCCGGCGATTGCTCACGAAGGACGGTGCTGGTCACGACGCATGACAAGCCGCGAACTGCCGCCATGCGGTCGAGGACGGATCGCTTCACCACGATCATTCCACAAGCCTTTCCCAAGGGGGCGGAGAAACGGCGGATCGCGAGTCCGCAACGCGGCTGACTCGCGTGTCGCGCTATCGGGTTGCGGGCGCTTGGGCCGTGGAGACCTGCGCATCTCCTGCACTGTCGTTGATCTTTCCGGCTTTGCCCTCGGCGACCAGCGCCGCCCGCCGCTGCGCCATCGTGCTGCGCAGGGTCGCATAGTAATCGAGCGAATTGCGCTCGAACGAGTCGGTCGTGCTGAGCAGGTTCGCGCGTCCGTCGACCATGCCCAAGCCGCCGCTCGCCGCGCTGACCACCGCGGCCGCGCCGCCTGGAACGAAGGTAGCGGGATTCGTCACCGTTCCGGCAAGCTTGCCGATGCTGTCTCGTACGTTCGACGAACCGAACAGCGGCAGCTGGACGACCGGACCCGGCCCAACGCCCCATACGCCGAGCGTCTGTCCGAAGTCGGAGGTATGCGCGGGCCGATTCCAGTCGGCGGCCACATCGAACAACCCGGCGCCGCCGACCGTCGTATTGATCACGAAACGCTGGGTCGTGTTCCAGGCGCGACTGACATTGCCTTGCAACATATCGTTTACCGCGACGCTGGGTTCTCCGAGATTGGCGACGAAATCATGAACGCGCGCCCGGGCAAAATCGGGCACATAATCCCTGTAGCCGCGGGCGACCGGGCGGAGGGCGTTCCGATCGACGAACTGGTTCGCGGCGAAGATCGCGCGGTTCGTGGGCTCCGCCGGATCGTTGTTCCGCTCGAATTCAGCGCGATCGGCCGGATCTTTCGGGACGGCGGCGCACGAGGCCAGCGCGAACATCGATGCGAGCAGCAAGCGGGTCCCGAACGGTCTCCGGCTGTCGGGTCTCCAAGCAGCACGGAGTGCAAGCCTCGCGGCGTGAAGCGCCGGGACCGCCGCCGGCGCCCGCAATATGGGCGATGCCTGCCAGACGCCCAGCGCGATCGCCCATGCCGGAGAGTCTTGATCAAGGGCGCTTGCGCCTACGATGAAGGTGATCTGGAAATCCGTCATCTCTCTGCCTCCTGCCTTCGGGGGCGAAGACTTAGTCGGCAGAGTCGCGACCGTGATGTGCGCTTTGTGTTGCCTTGCGCATAATGCGTGCGGCCTGAAACATCTCGTCCGACTTCGGACATCAAGCCACATATGACGCGTGTTACTGTTTGGAATGACCGCGATGCCGCACATCCTCGTCGTGGATGACGACGACGACATTCTCTCGCTCCTCACCGTGTTCTTCCGCAAGCACGCGCACACCGTCACTGTCGCAGCCGACGGCGTGGCGATGTTCGCGGCGCTCGAAGCGCAGAGCGTCGACTTGGTGGTCCTCGATGTGATGATGCAGGGAGAGGACGGATTCGCCCTCTGCCGAAAGCTGCGCGCGACGTCGAAGCTGCCGGTCATCATGTTGACCGCGATGGGAGACCATACCGATCGCGTGGTCGGATTGGAGATCGGCGCCGACGACTACATCGTGAAGCCGTTCGACACGCGCGAGCTCCTCGCACGCGTCAAGGCTGTCCTTCGTCGCACCGCCGAGCCGCCCTCTCCGCCCGCAAGCACCGCGACGCGGCCGGTGCTGAGCTTCGCCGGCTGGCGGCTCGATGTGGCGCGCCGTGAGCTGCGCTCCGCCGACAACACGCTGATGCTGCTCTCCGGCGGCGAGTTCGACCTGCTGCTCGCGTTCGTCGAGCACCCGCAACGGGTGCTCACCCGCGACCAGCTACTCGACTTCGCGCGCGGCGTGCTGCACTCGGCTTACGATCGCAGCATCGACGTTCAGGTGAGCCGCCTTCGGCGGAAGCTGGAGGTCGACAAGAAGAGCCCTTCGGTGATCCGCACGGTCCGCAACGGCGGGTATATCTTCACGCCCGCGGTACAACGGGGATGAGACTCGGATTCTGGCCACAAGATACACTCGCTCGGCGCTTCGCCGTAACAATCGCTCTCGCGATCATGGTCGCGGTGGGTCTGGCCGCTGCCGTCGTGGAGTTTGCCGGAGCGTGGGCGCGCCCACCGGCGCGCGAGATCGGAATCTTCGATCAGGCGAACGACATTCTGCACATCATCGAGGCCTTTCCCGCTGATGAGCGGAACGCCTTGGCGGCCGCCGCGACGACCGAAGCGCACCTCGTCGGTTGGCATCCTTCGGCTTCGACGATGTCGATCATGCTCGACGCCGCCGCGAGCGCGCGGGCACGCACTGATCTACCGCAATTCATGTCGGACGGGTGGCAACGTCCGGTCGTGACCATCGACGCAGCCACCCCGATCTCGCCATCGCTAAAACAGCGCCTCGAGGGGAACGATCACAAAGGCGCCTATTTTCTCGCCACCGCGCTGCGCGACGGCAGCTGGGTCGTATTCACCGCTTCCACGCGCGAATGGGGCCTTAGTCGATCCCTCCGGATCGGCATAGGACTGGCGCTCGTGCTGGTGTCCATTACCGCCGTTTCGGTCGCCGCGACATTCCACCTGTCTCGCCCGATACGGCAATTCACTGATGCGCTTCGCCGTTTCGGTGCCGATCCGCGCGCCCAACCGATCCCCGAGACAGGACCGCGAGAGCTTCGCGCCTCGATCAGCGCCTTCAATGCGATGCAGGCGCAGATACAGAAATTCGTCGATGACCGCACCGCCATGCTCGCCGCCATCTCGCATGACCTGCGCACGCCGCTGACGAAGATGCGGTTGCGCGGCGAGTTCGTCGAGGACGCGGAGCAGCGGTCGCGCCTGTCTCGCGACGTCGACGAGATGCAGGCAATGGTCGATTCGGCGCTGGCGTTCTTCCGCGACGATTTCAAAGACGAGGAGACGACAATCTTCGAACTCCCGGCGCTCCTCCGCGACATTGCCGACGACTACGGCGATCAGGGTCATGAGATCGGTTATGCCGGCCCGGATCGCCTCGCCTTCTTCGGCCGGCCGTTTGCGCTGAAGCGCGCCCTTACGAATCTGGTGGACAACGCGGTCAAGTACGCCCGCGCGCCGGGCATGGAACTGATGGTGCTGAAGCAGGAAATATTGATCGTGGTCAGGGACTCTGGTCCGGGCATACCTGCGGATGCGCGTGAACAGGTGTTCGCACCTTTCTTCCGGCTGGAGAAGTCTCGGAATCGAGCAACCGGCGGGGTCGGGCTCGGTTTGACGTCGGCGCGCGCCGTTGTTCGCGCGCACGGGGGAGACATCGCGCTCTCCAATGGCCCGACGGGCGGGCTGGAGGTGCGTGTCACGCTTCCCGAGCTCCTGCCAGGAGCGGGCCGCCGTGAGACTGCCGTCGTGCAGCAGAGCGCGCAGACTGCGTGAGGATCCGAAACGGGGGACGGGCCGCACGCGTCGGCCGTGATCAGCAGGCGCGCGATGTGTTGCGGTCGCATCAGTCCCGTGATCGCGAGGAAGCGAGGCCGGTCCAGGCACACGCAACGTTCGAATAACATAGATTTCGCGGCCGTTCGCAGAACAACTTCTTGCCCCCTCTCCGTGCAGCGCGCGGAGAGGGTATCATGCGCAGAACACGCGTGTCGTGGAGACGAGGCGCGACAAGAACGCATCACGCTCTAAGCGAACGGGTTCGGCGCCTGGGTCGCTGCCTTCGCGTCGGTGACCAGCCGCGCCGCCTCCGCACCGCGGATTTTCGCGATGTCGTCCTGGTATTTCAGGAGCACGCCGAGCGTCTCGTCGACGGCCGCGGGGGCGAGCTCGTGCTGGTCGAGATGGGTCAGCGCCGCCGCCCAGTCGATCGTCTCCGCAACGCCCGGCAGCTTGAACAGATCCTCACCGCGCAGCCGCTGCACGAACGCGACGATTTGCGCCGAAAGCTGCTTCGGCACGCCGGGCGCCTTGCGGGCCAGGATCTCGCGCTCGCGTGCCGCATTGGGATAGTCGACCCAGTGGTAGAGGCAGCGGCGGCGGATCGCGTCGTGCACCTCGCGCGTGCGGTTCGAGGTCAGAACGACGACGGGCGGTTCCTTCGCACGGATGGTGCCGTATTCCGGCACGCTGAGTTGGAAATCGGCGAGCACCTCCAGCAGGAACGCTTCGAACGGCTCGTCGGCGCGGTCGAGCTCGTCGATCAGCAACACGGCCGGCGGCTGGTTAGGGTCGATCGCGGAGAGCAGCGGGCGGGCTTGCAGGAACTCCCGCGCATAGATGTCGCTCGACAGCCTCTCCCGGTCGGCCTCCCCCGCGGCCTCGGCGACGCGGATCGCCATGAGCTGGCGCGCGTGGTCCCACTCGTAGGCGGCGGCGGCGAGATCGAGGCCATCATAGCATTGCAGCCGCACGAGGCGGCGGCCGAGGCCGGCGGCAAGCACCTTGGCGATTTCCGTTTTGCCGGTGCCCGGCTCGCCTTCGAGGAAGAGCGGGCGCTGCATGGAGAGCGCGAGATAGACGGTGGTGGCGAGCGCCGTGTCCGCGACATAGCCGCCCTCGGACAGGAGCGCCGCCGTCTCTGCGACGGAGGCAGGCGTCACTACAGGTAGTTTCCAAAGATCAGGATGAAGATGAGCAGGAAGACCACCACGCCGATCCACGCGACAATGGGCAACCCGAGAGGCTGGCGGGGGACGCGGGCGAATATGTCCATGGCCGACTCGCGTTCCGGGATGGGGCGGACGGCTGGCGTAAAGGTGGGCGCGGTAACGGCAGGCGTTGCGTCCGGCAGCGGCGGTGCTTCGGAGCCCTCGGCCACGGACGTTGCGGCAACCGGAACAGGGGTCGCGACGATCGCGGCGAAGCGGTTGAAGAAATTGTCGGCGTATGACTTGGCAGTGGCGTCGATCAGCCGGGCCCCGAGCTGGGCGATCTTGCCGCCGACCTGCGCCTTCACGTCGTAGGTGAGCAGCGTGCCTTCCTCGATGTCGGCGAGCCGGACGGACGCGCCGCCCTTGGCGAAGCCGGCGACCCCGCCCTGCCCTTCACCCTCGATGCGGTAGGCATTCGGCGGATCAAGGTCGAGCAGCTGAACCTTGCCGGTGAAGCGGGCCGAAATCGGGCCGATCTTGACCGCGGCCGTGGCCCGCAGTTCCGTGTCCGAGACCTTTTCGAGGCTCTGGCAGCCGGGGATCGACTCCTTGAGGATCTCCGGGTCGTTCAAACCTGCCCACACCTTCTCGCGCGGCGCTGCAATACGCCGGTCGCCGCTCATATCCATCGCGAGCCACTCTCCCTGAGCCCGTCGATCCTTAACGGCGGGGGAGAGGTGGCGCAACCGGCCCCCAGGAGACGCCCGCCATGCCGTACCTCATCGCCGACGACCTCCCCGCCGAACCGGCCGGCGCACGTTTCCGCACATTGCTCGCGCGGCCGGAGATCCTGCAGCTGCCCGGTGCGCACAACGGGATGGCGGCGCTGCAGGCAAAGGCAGCGGGATTCAACTCTCTTTATCTGTCGGGCGCCGCAATGACGGCGTCGATGGGGCTGCCGGATCTCGGCATCATCACGGTCGACGAGGTGTGCTTCTTCATCCGCCAGCTCGTCCGCGCGTCGGGGTTGCCGGTACTCGTGGACGGCGACACCGGCTATGGCGAGGCGTTGAACGTGATGCACATGGTCCGCTGCTTCGAGGACGCGGGTGCCGCGGCGGTGCATATCGAGGACCAGCTGCTGCCCAAGAAATGCGGGCATCTCAACGACAAGAAGCTCGCCGACGCGCATGACATGGCGGCGAAAGTCGCCGCCGCCCGGCGGGCGAGCCGGAATCTCGTGGTCATCGCGCGAACCGACGCGGCGGCGAGCGAAGGTGTGGACGGCGCGGTTGCGCGGGCGCGTCTCTACATGGACGCGGGGGCAGACGCGATCTTTCCGGAGGCCCTGACCTCGGCGGAGATGTTCCGCGAGTTCGCGCGCCGGATGCCGGGGGTGACATTGCTCGCCAACATGACAGAATTCGGGCGGACCCCGTTCTTCACCGCAGCCGAGTTCGCCGCCATGGGCTATCGCATGGTGATCTGGCCTGTCAGCGCGCTGCGCGTGGCGAACAAGGCGCAGGAAAGACTGTATGCGGCGATCCGGCGCGACGGCGGGACGCAGAATATGGTCGACGCGATGCAGACGCGGGTCGAGCTCTACGCGACCATCGGGCTGCACGACTACGAAGCGCTGGACGCGTCGATCGTGCAGACGATCGTGCCCAAGGCGATGCCCCAGAACGAGCGCGAGAATGCTGCCTGATCCGCGCGTCCGCCCCGTCTATATCGGCAGCGAGATCTACCGCGGCTCGGCCTACGGGCCGAAGCATCCTCTGGCGATTCCGCGCGTCTCCACCTGCACCGACCTGATCCGGGCGATGGCCTGGCTAGACGACGCGATGTTCGTGACCGCGCCGATGGCCGAGGATGCGGCGATGACGCGGTTCCACGATCCCGACTACCTCGCCGCCCTCAAGAGGACCGAGGCGGCGCAGGTGGTGAACGAGGATGACCGCGCGCGCTTCCGCATCGGGGCGGAGGGCAACCCGGTCTATCGCGACATCTACCGCCGTCCGGCCACCTCGGCAGGCGGCGTGATGCTCGCCTGCCGGCTGGCGGCCGACGGCGGCATCGTGCACTGCCCGGGTGGCGGCACGCATCACGGCCGGGCGGCACGAGCGTCGGGGTTCTGCTACCTGAACGATCCCGTGCTGGGCATCCTGACTTGGCTCGACCTGGGTCTGGAACGGATCGTCTATCTCGATCTCGACGCCCATCACGGCGACGGCGTCCAGGACGCCTTCCACGATGATCCGCGCGTATTCACGATCAGCATCCACGAGGCGGGCCGCTGGCCGTTCACCGGCCTGGCGGACGACCGCGCAGGCGGGGCAGCGCGCAACTTCCCGGTGCCGAAAGGCTTCAACGACACCGAGATGCGGTATCTGCGCACGCATGCGATCATCCCACTTATCCGCGAGCTCCGCCCCCAGGGGATCTTTCTGCAGACGGGCGCCGACGCGCTGGAGGAGGATCCGCTCGCGCGCCTTTCGCTCTCCAACAACGCCTATTGGGACACGGCGGCCGCAGTGCGGGACCTCGCACCCCGCCTCGTGGTGGTCGGCGGGGGCGGCTACAATCCGTACACGGTCGGGCGCTGCTGGGCTGGCGTCTGGGCAACATTGAACGACCTCGAGATCCCGCCACGCACCACGTCCGCGGCGGAAGCCGTGCTGCGCGCCCTGACCTACAATCGCGCGGCCGGTCGAAGTCCGCCGGAGCACTGGTTCACAACGTTGCGCGACCAGCCGCGCGAAGGCACGGTGCGCGACGACATCCGCGCACTCGCCGATCTGGCTCTCAAGGAGACGTTCGACGCATGAATCGCCGCCACGCCCTCGCCGCGATCGCCGCGGCCCCGCTCCTGTTGCGCGCCGCCGTGCAGGCGCAATCGCAGGAACCGACCCAGGCGCAGCCAGAGCTGCCGCGCGAGCCGCTCGTCATCGTCACCCGCGACGGCAAGGAGCACGTGTTCGGCGTTGAGATGGCGCTCAGCCCGAAGCAGCAGATGACCGGCCTGATGTTCCGTCCCTCCGTCCCGCCCGAGGGCGGCATGCTGTTCGACTGGAACGAGCCGCGCGAGATGCAGATGTGGATGAAGAATACGATCGCGCCGCTCGACATGGTGTTCATCAACGCCGACGCACGTATCAGCTATATCGAGGAAAACACGGTCCCACAGAGCCTGATGATCATCGACAGCCACGGCCCGGTGCGCGCCACGCTGGAGGTCGCGGCCGGCACTGCGGAGCGGCTCGACATCCGCGTCGGAGATCTCGTGAAAGCCAAGGTGTTCGGCAATATGAGCTGAAACCGCGGCGCGCTTGTGTGCCTGCCGCCGCCCGACTAGCTTGCCGCGCGGTTCGGGGCGTGGCGCAGCCTGGTAGCGCGCGTGTTTTGGGTACACGAGGCCGCCGGTTCGAGTCCGGCCGCCCCGACCACGCAGGAGACCGCAAGATGGCCGACCGCGCCCGGATCTACCGCAAGCCGAAAAGCGCCATGCAGTCGGGCACGGCGAATACGCACGTATGGGAACTCGAGTTCGTGTCGTCGAATCCGCCCCGTCCTGATCCGCTGATGGGTTGGATCGGCGAAGCCGATACACAATCACAGGTCGCGATACAGTTCGAGACCAAGGACGAGGCCGTCGGCTACGCCGAGAAGCACGGGATCGAATACGCGGTCGAACTGCCGCACGAGCGCGCATTCCGGCCGAAGGCGTACGCCGACAACTTCAAGTACGGCCGGCTCGACAACTGGACGCATTGACGTTGGCCGCAGGCGCCCTTAGCTCAGTTGGATAGAGCAACAGCCTTCTAAGCTGTGGGTCGGTGGTTCGAATCCACCAGGGCGCGCCACGATTTCAATGGGTTAGCGTGGCACCGAGTTTGCAGTTTGCAGCGCGGTTTGCACATATTGCGCGCACTGCTTGTGCAGGCTCAAATTGCTCTGGTCGAGCTTCTTATGAACAGCCGCGAGCATCCCCGTAGCCTGCTCGCGTGTAATGACCTGCTGCGCGACGAGTAGGTCGATTAGAGCGTCCGTGAGAACAAACCCTAATAGACCGGCTTCGGCGGTTCCGCGGCTGGTGTCGATCATAATGGCTCCTCTCTGACGGCTAACTGCGCGTGAGGTGTGTCACCACGCGTGACTTGCGTTCCGGCGCGCGTTCCCACGCTTCGATTCCGCCGAGAGCAACCTCCGTTCGGCGCGGCAGATACGTATCGATTATTCGTTGGCAGTAGTCAACAGAGTGACCGGACACGGCGGCAATCTGCGGTGTCGTGGCGCCCGCCTCGGCCAGGCGCACAATGCCGGTGCGGCGTAGGTCGCGTCGCTGCCGGTGCTCGACGGTCGCGGCTTCGACCGCCTGATCCCAGGCGCGCGCGAAGTTTCGATACGCCCATAACTTGCCGGTCGGACTCGGAACGAGCAGCAACCCGCCCGCGGGGTCCGCGAGCCGCTCCGCGAGCACTGGCGCAAGTCGCGCGTGCACCGGCACATCGAGCAGCGTCCCGGTTTTCTCCTGCCGCAAGCGGATGAACATCCGGCCGCCGCGTTCCGTGATCTGCGCTTCGTCATCGCGAG
>DATAPS010000405.1:0-8019 GCA_036265085.1 Acetobacteraceae bacterium
CGATCAGGACCCGGCGCGAGCGCAGCGAGCGGCCGAGCGCGGCCATCACCGCACTCGCAATTTCGGATTGAGCACGACGTAAAGACTGTCGACCGCCGTGTTGATGATGAGCACAACAATGCAATAGGTCAGCCCGATCGCCTGGATCAGCGGCAGATCGGTGTTGCGCACCGCGTCCACCATCAGATTGCCCAGGCCCGGATAGGAGTAGATCACCTCAACCAGCAGCGAGCCGCCGAACAGGAAGCCGAACTGCACGCCCATCAGCGTGAGCGTGGGCAGCGCCGCATTCTTCAGCGCGTGCCGCCACAGGATGCGCCATTCGGAGAGGCCGCGCAGCCGCGCCTGGCGGATGTAGTCGTCGTGATACACGTCGAGCAGCGATGAGCGCAGCACGCGCATGATGGGCGGCGAGAACGCGATCCCGAGCGCTGCCGCGGGCAGCACGAGATGCAGCACGGCGCTCGCGAACACGTCGGGACGGCCGATGAGCAGTGCGTCGATGAACAGGAAGCCGGTGATGTCCGGCTTCGTCATGTTCGGGTCGAGCCGCCCGGTGAACGGCAGCGCGTGCAGCGCCACGCCGAACAGGAAGATGAACAGCAGCGCCCAGAGGAATTCCGGGATCGACATGAGCAGCGTCGTCCCGGTCTCCGCCACCGCCTCCGCCCGCCGCTCGCGCAGCGCGAACAGCCCGAGACCGCCGCCGACGCCGAGCACGCCCGCGATCACCATTGCGCAGACCGCGAGTTCCAGTGTGGCGGGCAGCGTCTCGCCGATCAGCGGCAGCACGGGCCGGCGCAGATGGATCGAGCGTCCGAAGTCGCCGTGGACCGCGCTGTCGAGCCAGATGCCGTATTGCACGACGATCGGCCGGTCGAGGCCCATCTGTGTGTGCATCGCCGCGATCTCGTCGATCGTGGCGTTCGGCGGCATCGACATGGCAGCGGGATCGACCGGAAGCAGCCGCAGCGCAATGAACAGCAGCAGCGAGACGACGAACAGGATCGGCGCGGCCGTCGCGATCCGTGCGGCGAAGACGCGCAGCATCGCCCTCGAATCAGCTCCAGCTCATCGTCTGGCCCAGCACCCAGCCGTTGCCGTACGGCGTGAACTGCAGCGACGCCTTGCGCACCAGCGTCTGCACGCTTTGCAGCAACGGCATCGATGCACCGTCCTCCACCGCCTCGCGCAGCACCGCCTTGTAGCCGGCGATCCGCTGCGCGTTGTCCGCGACCGAGAGCAGATCGATCACCTTCTGGCCGATCTCCATCCCCTGCCATGGCGTGAACGGCAGCTTCGGGTTCAGGGTATAGGCCCATATCTCGGGATCGTTGGTGGCGTTGTCGAAGCTGTAGAGCGTTGTCTCGGGTAGCTTGTGGCCGCGGTTCAGCTCGAAATACTTGCTGTATTCTATGACATCGAGGTCGGCGTCGATCCCGACCTTCTTCCACATCTGCACGATCGCGCGTGCGATGTCGTAGTCGCTCGGGAATTGCCCGTTGGTCGTCGCCATGCCGATCTTCACCGGCTTGTCCGGGCCGTAGCCGGATTTCGCGAGCAGCGCCTTCGACATCTCCGGATCGTATGGGAAGACGAAGTCGGCGCTGTAGCCCGGGCCACCCGGCACCGCGTTCTCCGACAGCGGCACCGCCGCGCCCGCATAGAACGCCTGCGACAGCGCCTTCTTGTCGATCGCGTGGTGCGCCGCGAGCCGGACGTTCTTGTCCGCGAAGCCAAGATCGTTGCGGCATTGCAGCAGGATCACGCGGGTGATCGGGTTGAATTCGGCGGCGAGACCGGGCTGGTTCTTCAGCCGCGTCACCTCGCGGATCGGCACGTTGATCGTCAGGTCGAGATTGCCCGACTGCACCGCCGCAACCCGCGCCGAGGGATCCTTCACGATCTGCACCGTGATGCGCCGCAGCTTCGGCTTCGGGCCCCAATAACCGTCGTAGCGCTCGAGCACGATGCGCGAATTGAGCTCGTACTCGGCGAGCTTGAACGGGCCGCTGCCGACCGGCTTGGCTGCGAAGCCGTCCGGCCCGACGCGATTCATGTAGTCCTTCGGCACGATGAAACTGCCGAGGAAGGCGAGCCAGTTCGGCGCGGTCGCCGACGGGATGTCGAAATGCATGATCGCCTGCGTCGGCGAGGGCGTGTCGATCGCGTTGACCTTGCGCCAGATATTCGCGGTGTCGATCTTGTCGCCACGCTTGATGCGGTCGAAGAACGTGTACTTGAAGTCGGCGGAGGTCAGCTTGCTGCCGTCGTGGAAGGTGGCGTCGTCGCGCAGTTCCGTCGTCAGCGTCTTGCCGTCCGCGCTCATCTCCCACTTGGTGATGACGTGCGCAATCAGATCGAGCTTCGGGTTCTGATCCAGCGGCTGGTCGAATACCATCTTGAACAGCGACTGGGCGTCGGGGACGAAGCGCAGGTTCGGATCCCACGACGGCACATCGGATGGCCAACCGATTGTCGCCTCGTCGCCGGCCGCATATGCCGGCCACGCGGCGAGCAACGCGCCGACGCCGGCGCCCTGGAACAGCGTCCTGCGCGAAATCCCGTGCATCCCAAACAACCCCCAATGCAGTGTAGGGCGGATCTCGATCCGCCGATCGGCACGGCCCGAAGAAGGCGAACCGAGATCCGCCTCGCGAAAGCCGCCGCTTCGTTGACTCCGAGACAGTCTAGGCCCCAAATATCCGCCTCACACAAGGGATCGGGTATGGCCGAGCGCTCGTTCGCCCGCGAGGTGCAGGACCTCCGGCTGAGCGCGGGACAGGAGTTCCGCGGCGAAGGCATCCTCGCGGTCACCAAGGCGCTGTTGCAGTCCGGCGTCGGCTACGTTGCGGGCTACCAGGGTGCGCCGATCTCACACCTGATGGACGTGCTGTCCGACGCGCAGGGCATCCTCTCCGATCTCGGCGTGCATTTCGAGCCGAGCGCGTCCGAAGCCGCGGCCGCCTCCACGCTCGCGGCTTCGGTGATGTACCCCATCCGCGGTGCGGTGACGTGGAAATCCACCGCCGGCACCAACGTCGCCTCCGACGCGCTCTCCAACCTCGCCTCCGGCGGCGTCACCGGCGGTGCGCTGATCGTGATCGGTGAGGATTACGGCGAAGGCTCCTCGATCATGCAGGAGCGCACGCATGCCTTCGCCATGAAGTCGCAGATCTGGCTGATGGACCCGCGCCCCAACCTGCCGAGCATCGTCGCAGCGGTGGAGCACGGCTTCGCGCTCTCGGAGGCGAGCAACACGCCGGTGATGCTGGAGATGCGCATCCGCGCCTGCCACGTGCACGGCAGCTTCATCTGCAAGGACAACGTCCCGCCGCCGTTCACGCTCACGCAGGCGCTGGAGAACCCGGTGGCCGACGTCAATCGGATCGTGCTGCCGCCAGCATCGTTCCAGCACGAGCAGGACAAGATCAAGCGCCGCTGGCCCGCCGCCGTCGAGTACATCCGCAAGCACGGGCTGAACGAAACCTTCTCCGGCGATGTCGAGCAGATCGGCATCATCTGCCAGGGCGGCATGTACAACGGCGTGATGCGTGCGCTCTCCTTGCTGGACCTCGCCGACGTCTGGGGCAACACGCGTGTCCCCATTTACGTGCTCAACGTCACCTATCCGCTGGTCGACGCCGATCTCGTCGCGTTCTGCGCGGGTAAGCAGGCGGTGCTGATCGTGGAGGAGGGACAGCCCGAATTCCTCGAGCAGGCGCTGCACGGCATCCTGCGCAAGGCCGACGTCAACACCCGCGTCTATGGCAAGGACGTGTTGCCGATGGCCGGCGAATACACCGCCGCCGTCGTGACCGAGGGCGTCCGCAAGTTCGTCGGGGCCTCCGTGCCGTCGCTGCTGACGCGCACGCCGCCGAGCGCCGCGTCCGTGCTCGCCGACCCGCGCGTGAAGGCGCTGGCTGAGGTCGTCCCCGCGCGTCCGCCGAGCTTCTGCACCGGCTGTCCGGAGCGTCCGATCTTCTCGGCGATGTCGCTGGTCGAGAAGGAGCTCGGCCGGCATCACATCGCCTGCGACATCGGCTGCCATCTCTTCTCGATCAATCCGCCGTTCAACCTCGGAGCGACCACGATGGGGTACGGTCTCGGAGCCTCGTCTGCGGCTGCATTCAACGTGCCGGCGTCGAAACGTGCGATCTCGATGATGGGCGACGGCGGATTCTGGCATAACGGGCTCGCGACCGGAATCTCGAACGCGGTGTTCAACAAGAGTGACAGCGTCGTCGTGGTCGTCGACAACCATTACTCCGCGGCAACGGGCGGTCAGGACATCCCGTCATCGCGCGCCCTCAACCCGTCGCGCAGCACGCGCCATCCGATCGAGGAGGCGGTGCGCGGCGTTGGTGCGCGCTGGGTCCGGCGGGTCGACCGTACGTACAACGTCGCGAAGATGCGCAACGTGCTCAAGGACGCGCTGACCACTGCGGAGAAGGGCCCGAAGATCATCATCGCCGCGTCGGAATGCATGCTCAACCGGCAGCGCCGAGAACGGCCCCTGTTCCTTGCCGCCGTAAAGCGGGGCGAGCGGCGCGTGAAGCCGAAATTCGGGATCGACGAGGACGTGTGCACCGGCGATCACGCCTGCATCCGCCTCTCCGGCTGCCCGTCGCTCTCGGTCAAACGCTCTGCAGATCCCCTCAAGCAGGATCCGGTCGCAACCATCGACGAGACCTGCGTCGGCTGCGGCAATTGCGGTGAAGTGGCGGAGGCGGCGGTGCTCTGCCCATCCTTCTACCGCGCCGATGTCGTGCACAATCCGAACGGGATCGACCGCTTCCTGCATCGCGTGCGCACCGCAGTGATCGGCGCGTTGCAGCGCCGCCGGGACGGCGCGCGCATCGCGCTGGCGTAACGGCAATGGACGCCTCCGCGCTCTCGTACGACCGGCCCTTCGGCATCGCCATCCTCGCCATGGGCGGGCAGGGCGGCGGCGTGCTCGCGGATTGGATCGTCGCGCTCGCGGAAGGCGAGGGCTGGATCGCACAATCGACCTCCGTTCCTGGCGTGGCGCAGCGTACGGGCGCGACGATCTATTATGTCGAGCTGATCCGCCCGCGCGAGGGCGCGTCGCCGGTGCTGTCCCTCATGCCGGTGCCCGGTGACGTGGACGTTGTGATCGCCGCCGAGATGATGGAAGCGGGGAGGGCGATCCAGCGCGGCCTCGTCTCGCCAGAGCGCACGACGTTCATCGCCTCGTCGCACCGCGCCTACGCGGTGACGGAAAAGCAGAAGCCGGGCGACGGCATCGCCGATCCCACGAACGTCGAGGTCGCGGCTCGCGGCGTCTCGGCCCGCTTCTACTGCGCGGATATGCAGGGCATCGCCTCGCAGGCGGGCAGCGTGATCTCCGCATCGCTGTTCGGCGCGCTCGCTGCGTCGGGTGCGCTCCCGTTCGCGCGCGAGCGGTTCGAGGACACGATTCGCGCTGCCGGCGTCGGTGTGGAGGGGAGCCTGCGCGCGTTTGCCGGCGGGTTCGATGCGGTGCGCACGCCGAACGCAGCGGCCGCCGAAGCGAAGACGGAGGCGCCGTCGCGCGTCGTCGGCGGCACGCCGGCCGAACAGGCGGAGCTCACCCGTGCGCTCGCGCGGATCGACGCGGAGTTCCCGGCCGACGGGCGGGAGATGCTGCGGGTCGGCCTCGCGCGCGTCGTGGATTATCAGGACGTCGCATACGGCCACGAGTATCTCGACCGCGTTGCGCGCCTCCCCCCGGACCTCGCCGCGGAAGCCGCGAAGCAAGTGGCGGTGGCGCTCGCCTATGACGACGTGGTGCGCGTCGCCGACCTCAAGACGCGGGGCAGCCGGTTCGCGCGCGTGCGGGACGAAGTGGCGGTGCGGGGCGGGCAGATCCTCGACACGACCGAGTTCATGCATCCCCGCGTCGAGGAAGTCTGCGCGACGCTCCCGGCAAAATGGGGAGCGTGGATCGAGGGCTCACCGGCCGCGCAGAAGATGCTGGGCCTGATCTTCAACCGCGGCCGGCGCGTTCGCACGACGACGGTCGTCGGCTTCGTACAGCTCTGGCTCGTCGCGAGCCTGAAGCCCCGCCGCCGCACGCTGCTGCGGCACGGCCGTGAGATGGCGCATGTCGATGCGTGGCTCGATCTCGTCGCTCGCCACGCCGCGACCGATACGGGCCTCGCGCTCGAGCTGCTGAAATGCCGGCGCTTGGTGAAGGGCTACAGCGATACGCATGCGCGTGGGCAGAGCAAGTTCGATCGGGTCATCGCCGCAGCGGATCGTCTCGCGGCCCGCAGCGACGCCGCCGATTGGATCCGGCGTCTTCGCGACGCGGCGCTGGCCGACGAGGACGGCGCGACGCTCGATGGCGCGCTGAAGACCGTTGCTACGCTCGAAACAGAGCCCGCACGTGAACGGCTTCCCGCGTAACGCACGAGTGTGCCCTCCCCTTGCGGGAGGGGGTTGGGTGAGGGGGAGACGCCCCGGAATCTCGCCGCGTCTCCCCGTCATCCGCCCGCTTCGCGGGCCCCTCCCTCTCCCGCAAGGTGAGAGGGACTTCCGCAGAATTCGGAGACTGACCGATGTCCCGCTACCGCCACAACCCCGCCGCCATCCGCGCGCTGGTCCGCGAAGGCGAGGTGCATCGCGACGTCTACACCGACCTCGAGCTGTTCGAGGTCGAGATGGATCAGCTCTTCGCCAACACCTGGGTCTATGTCGGTCACGCCAGCCAGGTGCCAAACCCCGGCGATTTCTTCGCCACCACCATCGGGACGCAGCCCGTGGTGATGACGCGCGACGCCGATGGTGCGATCCACGTCCTGCACAATCGATGCCCGCACAAGGGCACCAGGATCGCCAATGAGGTTTGCGGCAACGCCGGCCGCTTGTTCCGCTGCCCCTATCACGGCTGGTCGTTCCGCATGGACGGCGCACTACACTCGATCCCGGTGAAGGAGCAGTACGACAACACCAACTTTCCGGAGAGCTCTGCCGCGCACGGCATGGCCGCGGTCAAGCATGTGCACGACTACCGTGACTTCATCTTCGCCAAGCTCAACGACGCAGGGCTCGCCTTCGAGGCGTATTTCGGCCCGTCGCTGTCGAGCCTCGACAACATGATCGACCGGTCCCCGGTCGGAAAACTCGAAGTCGCGGGCGGCGTGTTGCGCTACATGCACCGCTGCAATTGGAAGATGCTGGTCGAGAATCTCACCGACACCACCCATCCGATGATCGCACACGAGAGCTCCGCCGGCACCGCGAAGCTACTCGGCGCGAAGCAGCCGCCCGGCGCGCCGCCGCATCCCGCCGTGGAGATTTACGCGCCGTTCGTGGCACCTTACGAGTTCTACGACCGCATGGGGATCCGCGTCTGGCCAAACGGCCACGGCCACACCGGAGTCTCAGGTTCCATCCACTCCAACTACAGCGCCATCCCCGGCTATTTCGAGCAGATGGCCGCCGCCTATGGCGAGGAACGCGCGAGGGCCATCCTCGGGGAGAGCCGGCACAACACCGTCTATTTCCCGAACATGACGATGAAAGGCCCGATCCAGGCGCTGCGCATCTTCAAGCCGATCGCCGTCGACCGCACCCTCGCGGAGAGCTGGACGTTCCGCCTCGTGGGCGCGCCGGATCAGCTGCTCGCGCGCACGATCCTCTACAGCCGCCTGATCAATGCACCCAGTTCGCCCGTGGGCCACGACGACCTCGAAATGTACGAGCGCGCGCAGGAAGGGCTGCTCTCCAACGGAAATGACTGGGTCAACATGCAGCGTCTCTACGATCCGCGCGAACGCGACACGCCGGTCGCCGAGATCAGCGGCCTGACCGAGCGGCAGATGCGCAACCAGTACCGCGCCTGGCAGCATTTCATGACTCTCGACGCCGCCGCATGAACGCACCCCACGAGGGCGACCTCGTGCGCTTCGTCGTCCACGAGGCGCGACTCATCGACGAGCAGCGCTTCGACGAGTGGCTCGACCTGTTCACCGAGGATGGCCGATACTGGATGCCGCTCGAGATGGGGCAGAC
>DATAPS010000406.1:0-2605 GCA_036265085.1 Acetobacteraceae bacterium
CCATCACGTTCGCCACGTTCGCGAAGTTGCCGCAATTGTTGCCATGGACGTGGCAGACGAAATGCGTGCGCGCGAGCTTGGCGAACACCTCCTGCGCGCGGTCGCCGAATTCCGCCTCGCCGAGCCGGTCGAGCGTGTGGAACTCGCAGACGATCTGACGGAACCGGGTCAGCGCCGCATCGGGGAGTGCGGCGAACACGTCCCATTCCGCGCCTTCGATGTCGATCTTCAGGATCAGCCCGTCGCCCTCGGGCGCCTTCGTACGGAGGATGCTTTCCAGCGAAATGTGAACGCCGCCGTCGCAGGGCGCGATGCGCAGGGGCTCGAAACGGAACCGCGGATGCTCGGCAGGCGGCCCCGAGACGGTCGGATCGAATTGCAGCACGTCGATCCCGCGCTCCGCGATCGCGAGATCCCAGGAGACGTCGTCACTGATCCCGAGCGAGAACGCCGTCGTGACGCCGTCGAAGGCGTCGAGCATGACGTAGCCGCCGTCGTGATCGCGCCCGAGCCGCAGCTTCGCGACACCCTTCGCCGCGCAGGGCTGGAGCAAGCGCAGAATGCCGCGCGCGCGGCGCGCCGAGTCCACGTGCCAGACGGACGAGGGAAACAGCAGCGCGTGCTGCGACACTTTCCGCTGCACGTCGGCGATCGCCGCGGCGTGGTGGTGCAGCGATGCCGCAGCGCGGTCGATGGTCTCGGCCCGAACGGACGCTTCCGACGCCTTCTTGGCGAGATCCCGCAGCAGCACCGTGATGTCGCTGCACAAGCGCAGCACCTCTTCCTGCGCGGCGCCGCGGGACGAGTCGCACGCCGCTTGCCACGTCCGCCACTCCCGCCGGAGCGTAGCCAAATCCGATTGGAGCGCCGCGGTGACGTCGGATTGCCGCTTCGCGAGTTCGATCTGCTGCGCACCGGCGCGTTCCTGCGCGTCCAGTTGCGCAATGATGAAGGTGAGGTGCTCGAAAAGGCGGCGCGGCGTCTGCACCTGATAATTGCCGACCGGAGCAATTCGTAATCCGGCTCTACCTGGGGTAGGGTTTTTGCGCGCCATGATTGAAGATCGGTCCCGCGAGTCGCGCCTTCAGCTGGCGAAGGCCGCCTGCAAGCTCCGCCTTTGACGTTAGTACTTTGATGGCGCCGCGCCGGTTGCTAATGCAAGCCTGTTCTCGCCGGTCCGATATACAATATGGGTGACGATGCCTCTGATTGCTGAGACCCCTGCGAGCCCGGCTGCTATTTCGCTTGCGCAGGCGATGGTCGCCCTGCGCCGCCGCATCCTGCCGCCGAAATCGCGGCGCGAGGCGGTGGCGCGTGCGCTCTACGTACCCATACTCGCACGGCTGCAGAAATCCGAAGAGGAGCGGCGGCGCGCGCTCGAAGCGCAGGTCCCGATGAGCGCACGGGTCGTGCACGTGCGCGGCCCCGCCGTCGGCGCGCTCCCGCCGGTGCCACGGATCCTGATCCTCAAGCTCGACCACCTCGGCGATTTCCTGCTCGGGTTGCGCGCGATCGAGCGGCTGCGGGAGGGCTTCCCGACCGCCTCGTTCACGATGGTCTGTGGCCCCTGGAACATCCCCTGGGCCGAGCAGGCCGGGGGGTTCGAGCGGATCGTCCCGTTCGACTTCTTCCCGTCGAACTCCGGCGACTGGGACGGCGCGAACGACGCGTTGTTCAACGCCTTCGCAGCACTGGAGCTCGGCCGCTTCGACATCGCCATTGACCTCCGGCACGACGTCGACACACGCAAGCTGCTCGGGCTGGTGGATACGGACTACCGCGCCGGCTTCTGCGCGCCTGCCAAGATCGGCGGCGACAAGCTCGATCTCGCGCTGCCGGGCGTGGAGCGTATCTCGCTGGAGGACGGCACGGGCACGCCGTTCCGGGCCGAGCAACGGCTCATCGCGCTTGCCGATGCCGTGATCGAGGTGTTCCGTCCGCCCCAATCGCATCCCGTGCGTCAGCTCGTGATGCCCCGGAAGCTGCCGCCTGAATTGCGGGCGCTGACCGAGCGTCCGTTCATCGTCATGGCGGTCGGGACGGGGGCGGCGATCAAGACGTGGTCCGTCGAGCGGTTCGCGCAGGTCGGGCAGAGGCTGCTCGACCGGCATGAGGACGCCACGCTCGTCCTGATCGGCGGCCCGCGCGACGCCCCGGCAGGCGCCTTCGTGGCGGCGACCCTCCCCGCCGACCGCGTGATGGACGTCACCGGGAAGGTCGATCTCGTCGCGATGCCTGCCCTGCTCGACCGCGCGTTGATGTTCGTGGGCGGGGATACCGGGATGACGCATCTCGCGGCGATGCTCGGCACGCCGACGGTGGTGGTGTTCTCCGGTTCCACCAACCTCGGGGTCTGGCGCCCGATCGGCCCGCATGTCGCCATCGTCGCGGGCCACACGATCTGCTCGCCCTGCCATCTGACGAAGCTGGAGCAGTGCCCCTACCACGTGGCGTGCCTCGACGTGATCAAGGTGGGCGATGTCCTCGACGCCTGCGACGCGGTCGTGCAGGCGCGGGGGGTGCTGCTGCCCGCCTGATCAGGTCCGCGCCGGACGATCGGCGGGAGGCGGGAATCGGCGAATGATATACAGCATAACAATCATCC
>DATAPS010000407.1:0-5683 GCA_036265085.1 Acetobacteraceae bacterium
GGATCGGCACGCGCAGCATGCTGGCGAGCACGAGGGCGATCCCGACCTTGAACACCACGGCGAGCACGGCCCATAGCCCCACGCGCTCGATGCCGACGCGGAAGAGATCGTCGTGCGCCAGTGCCAGGAAATTGTCGAACCCGACGAAGCGCGCCGCGCCGATGCCGTTCCAGTCCAGCAGGCTGCCGTACAGCGTCCGCACGAACGGCACGAGGAAGAACAGGGCATAGAGCGTCAGCGCCGGCAGCATGAACACCACGAGACCCGGGCGGAAGCGCAGCGTGCCCACGGCGGCGGCGCTCAGCTCGCCATGATCTGCCCGAGCTGGGTCACGAACGCTCTCGGCTCCTGCTTGCCGCTCAGGAACTCTCCGAGCGCGGGCTCGAACTTCGCGCGACGGGTCGGCGTCAGCACCGAGGGGATCCACTTGTTCGCCGGCAGGCTCATCGCCTGCGTCTGCGCTTCCCACGCAAGGCGCCCGTATTTCGCCTCGTCGAGCTCCACGCCGAGCGCCGCGATCGGCTGCTTGCCTTCTTCCGCGTATCGCTTCTCCGCGGCACGCGAAGAGAGCCGGCGAATCAGCTCCTGCACATACGGGCGGCGGTCGGCATCGGCCATGGATTTCGCGCTCGCGTACCAGAGCGACGTGAGGTCGCGCTCCATCGCCATCTGCTTCTCCGCCCCGCCGGGGATCAGCGGGAACTTCAGCACGACGATGTGCTCCTGGATCTCCGGCTTGATCACCGGCGTCACCCAGGACCCGTCGATGATCAGGCCGCCACGATTGGTGTTCACGTATTTCGCATAAACGCTGTCGTTGCCGATTGCGATCGCATCCTGCGGCGTGTAGCCGACGACGAGGTCGTGCAGCATCTGCATCGCCGTGACCATCTCCGGCACGTCGATCGGCTCGGCGCCCGCGTGCATCCGCAAGGCGCGCGCGTTGCCGAACATGCGGTTGACGATCGTGTTGTAGATCCGGCCACCCTCGCTGTCGTTGCCGATGCTGATCGCCCAGGGGATTTCCCCTTTCGCCTTCAGCGCCTTCACCGCGGCCATCAGGCTGTCCCAGTCGGTCGGCAGCGCGACGCCGGCGCGGTCGAACACCGCCTTGTTGGCGAGGAACTGGAGATAGAACATGTTGATCGGCACGCCGTAGACCTTCCCGTCCAGCGTCGCAGTGCGCCAGGAATACTGGTCGAACAGATCCTTGAAGAACGGATCGTTGTGCGTCCACGCGGTGAGGTCCGCGAGCTTGCCGGCGTGCGCGACCTGATCGAGCCCGAAGCCGGGATCGAGCCGCCAGTAATTGAACAAATCCGGCAGCCGGTCGGCGCTTGCGTCAAGCTTGATGCGCGTCATCTGCGCATCGCCCGGCGATTCCTCGATCGCGACGGTGACGTTCGGATAATCCTTCGCGTATTGCGCGATGATGTCGCGCACGAGCTTCGCCATCGGATGGGCGCCGGCATAGTTTGTCGCGAACCGCAGATCGATCTTCTTGGCGTTCGCCGCACCCGTCGGTGGCGGCGCGAAATTGTCATCCGCACTGCCGGCGCGCGCGCGAAACGCGAACGCCGCGGCCCCGGCAGCGAGGACGGCACGGCGTGAGGGTGCGAGCATGGACGTCACTCCGTTTTCCCGCAGTCTCGGCCCTTGCCGCTTGGCCTGTCAATCATGCTATGAAAGGATGAAAGGAAAGCGCCGGTGCTCGTTGCGTCGCCGTTCGACTCCTATGTGGAAGGCCACGGCGCCACGCGGCGGCGGGGCGTCTTCGGCCTGCTCGTTCACGAGCTCGGCCGGCGGATCGTCGGCGGAGAGTTCGCGCCGGGCGATGCGCTTCCGACCGAGGACGAGATGGTCGTCCGCTTCGGCGCGAGCCGGACGATCCTCCGCGAGGCGATGAAGACGCTCGCCGGGAAGGGTATGGTCGAGATCCGGCCGAAGACCGGGACGCGCGTGCGCCCCGCCGCCCACTGGCACCATACCGATCCCGACGTGATGGTCTGGCATTACGAAACCGGACCGAGCCAGCCTTTCCTCGACGCCCTGATCGACCTGCGGCGCGTGCTCGAACCCGCGGCCGCCGCCCGCGCCGCGGAGCGTGCGAGCGACGCCGAAATCACCACGATCGCGAGCGCCTATCAGGAAATGTGCGGGACTCTCGGCGACAAGGTCGCGCACGGCGCCGCAGATCAGCGGTTCCACGCCGCGATCTTCGCCGCCACCCATAACGTGATGCTGGCGCGGATGATCGACCTCATCGCCATCGGCATCTTCGGCAACACGGTCAGCGCGCCCGACACGATCGTCGAGGGGCAGCGCCGGTCGCTGCCGCTCCATCGCGACCTGCTCGCCGCCATCCGTGCGCGCGATTCCGCCGGAGCCGCCGCCGCCGCGTCGCGGCTTCTCGACACATGGCACCCGGTGGCGGAGCGCGTGCGCCGGGCGCGGCGCATCGCGTAACCGGGGAAACGACATGCCGATCATCGACGCCTACGCTCATGTCTCGCTGCCGCGCTTCATGTCCGTCGACGACTGCCTGCGTCTGATGGACGCGCACGACGTCGAAGCGGCGGTGCTCAGCACGGCGGAGACGTGCCCGGACCTGCACGAGATGTCGCGCGCCCTCGTCGAGCACCCCGACCGCTTCCGCGTGCTCGGCATGCCGCTCGGCGAGACGCCCGCGAAGCTGCGCGACGTCGTGCGCGCACAGCTCGATTGCGGTTTTTCGGGCATCCGGCTGCCGGCCGCGCTGATCGCCGCCGACCCCGATCTGCTGGAGCTCATCGGCGAAGCCGGGGCGGCCGCGCTGGTCGTCGGCAGCGAAGGGCTCCGGATCGCCGCGGCCAGAATCGTTGAATTTCTCGACGGATACCCGGCCTCCGCGGCGATCGCCGGCCATTTCGGCGGCCCGGCGGATCCCGCGATCCTCGAAACGGACGCGGCGGTCGCGCGCCTGTTCGATCACCCGCGGCTGCATGTCGCGTTCACCCGGCACGGCGCGCTGGGCGCGACGCCGCTCGAGGCCTGGGCGGGCGCGCTGGTGCGGCGCGTCGGCTGGTCCAGGCTGCTCTGGGGAAGCGAATGGCCGGTCGCGCTCTGGCGCAACGAAACATATCGCTCGACGCTCGATTGGGCGCTGCGGTTCGCGCCGGAGGAAGCGGCGGTCCGGGCGTTCCGCTACGGTAATGGGGCGCGCCTGTTCTTCGACGGCGGCTTCGCCGCGTCCCCGCTGCCGCCGGCGATAGATGTCATGGATCTCCGGAAGGCGGCCGACGTGTGGCTGTTTCCGCCGAGCCTGGACGTGTCCGAGCCGCGGCATCGGGCGCTCATGCTGGCCTACGAGGCGTGGGGCGGCGAGACGCGTGGGAGGTACTCGGAGTTCTTCGTCGCGATGACCGAACAGGGGATCGCAAGCAGTTGCCTGACCGACTCCGATCGGTGAACGTGACGAAGCTTAAGGCCGGCATGTCGAGCCTCTATGACCGTCACACCCACCAATACTGGGGCGAACGCTACAAAGTCTCCACAGGGAAGATCCTCGATCAGGTCATCGCGCCGGTTCTGCTTTCGGACGAACGGCGCGCCATAGGCCCCGTGCAGACCGTCTACCCGATGCCTGGCGAAGACCGATTCGCTAACGCGGCTTTCGGCTACTACAGCACTGGCGGTGCGGGCTATGGCAAAGTCGTCGTGCCCGTACTGGCGCTCAAGTTCCCCCGGTGCTCGCCGTCAATGAACGCCATGCTATCTCCTCGAAATCAGGCTGCGGCCCGGTGCTCTTCTCGGGCGGCTGTCCACACCTCACGCGCCGCGTCGGCGTTCATGACTGCGATGCCGAGTCCGACCATCAGGTCGGGCCACGCCGACGTCCACAAGAAAGCAGTGACCAATCCCGCGCCTACGATCACCACGTTCGCAACCGCGTCGTTGCGGGCGGACAGGAAAGCAGCTTTGGTCAGGCTTCCGCTGTGATGGCGAAACTGCGCAAGCAGGAATGCGCAGCTCAGATTTACAACGAGAGCCCCGAGGCCGGTCAAGGACAGCGCAAGGGGCTCGGGTGCGACCGGCACGGTGAACTTCTGCCAAGCGGTCCATATCGTTGCGATCGCCGGCACGAGCAGGATCGCGGCCAAGGCCATGCCCACTCTGGCGCGGGAGCGCACCGACCAACCAAGCGCTACCAGAATCAGGAAGTTGACAGAGGCGTCCTCCAGGAAATCGACCGAGTCTGCGAACAGCGAGACCGACCCAATAGACAGGGCCACCGTGAACTCGACCCCGAAATAGGCGAGGTTTGCAATCGCGACGATCGCGACCACCCGCCGGAGGGCAGAGCCGCGCATGTCAGCATCGATTATATCCATGCAGGAAGCTCCATCACACTTGAGATGTAACCATTGATACATTACAAGTGGCCGTATGGCTACAGAAACATGGCTCCTTCTTACCTACAAGGTTCCATCCGATCCCCCTCGGCGACGCGTTGCCCTTTGGCGAAAGCTCAAGGGGTTGGGCGCGGTTTATCTTCAGAACGGCGTGTGCCTGCTCCCGCAAACCGATGAGCATCGGCGGGCGCTGAAGATCATCGAGAACGAGATCGCCGGCATGCATGGCGAAGCGGTGCTCCTGGAGAGCGCGCCCCTGGACAAGGCCCAGACCGAAAAGGTGATCTCCCGCTTCAGGGCCGACCGGGACGAGGAATATCGGGAGCTGCTGGGCCGCTGCGCCGACTTCGAGGCCGAGATCGCGCGCGAGCGGGCCGCCAACCACTTCACATATGCGGAACTTGAGTAGAACGACATCGATCTCAAGAAGCTGAAGAACTGGTTTGAGAAGATCCGCAGGCTCGATTTTTACGGTGCGACCTTGGCGAAAGAAGCAGCCACACGGCTCGGCGGGTGCGATTCGTTGCTCGAAGCCTATGCTCAAGATGTCTTCGCCGCGCAGGACGAGAATCGCCAGGGCTGATCGTGATGGGGATATGCCTGCCGACGGCTCCGCGAGCTGGTGCTGCCGGACAGCATCGAGCATCCGGACCGTCTAGTTAGCTCGCAGCCCCATATTCGACCGTATGGTTGAGCTGGAGCGTCACGGGAGGCCGGTCGGCTGCCGGGGCGACCCCGGTTGGGGCGAACTTTTGCACCGACATGCTGAACAGGCGAGCTTGAGCGTGAGCGCATAGGCTGCTCACCGAGGGGGTCGCGGCTGGATCAAGTCTCAGTGATTCCCTGACCGCCGCCGCAATTGCGCCAAGTTCCCGCAGCTACACCGCTCACGCGGCCGTAGCAACGAGGGATCATGCGATGCGGAGCGGGCTCGTCCGCTGGCCAGTCTGTCCGGTAATCCGGCTGGTGACCATCGCCACGATGGCCACGTTGCTACTGGCCGGTGCCGCGACCGCGCAGCATGGGCCGGGCGCCGGGCGCGAGGGCGGCTTCGGCCGCGGCGGAGGTCAGGCGCGCGCGTTCGGCGGCCGTCGCGGTTTTGAAGGCGGCCACGGTTTCGCAGGCGAACGCGGCTTCGACAGCGGACGCGGCTTCGCTGGCGGGCGGGGCCTCAACGACAGACGCGGCGCGGTCGCTTGGTCGGCGCATCCCGGCTACGGACCGGCGGCAACACGCTCCGCTCACTCGGAGCGTGGCGCGTGGGCGTACGGGGCATGGGGACCGCGCGCATG
>DATAPS010000408.1:0-10385 GCA_036265085.1 Acetobacteraceae bacterium
GGCCCCTACGTGATGGGGCTGGTGCAGGACGCGACCGGGAGCTTCCCGATCGGGCTAATGACGATCGCCATGGGCTCGGTGGTCGCCGGCCTGGTGGTGCTGGCGCTCGGCCATGACCGCCGGCTCGAGCACCTGCCCGGCGCCCCCGTCCCCGCGGAGTAGTCGCACCCCGCGCGGGCAGCGCACGGACGCGGCGCTGCTCGCGGGGCATCCGGTTCGTCCCCATGTAGCCGGCCAGCCGGACGGGACCGACCGCCATGACGCCAGACGCCACATTCCATGACCCGAAAGCGCCGGTCCTCGTGATCGCAGGATCCGAGGCCGGCACGCTTCCGCCCGCTGCGCGCGCGGAGCTTCGCCGTGCGCTGCGGCGGCTGCGCGGCGGCAGCCCACTGGCACGCGCGGCGGGGATGGCGGCGCGGGCGGCCTCCGTCGCGACCACGCCGATGCTGCGGTTCGGCCTGCGCGCCGCCGGAGGACGCGCCGGTGCGCTGCAACCGACCGTCGAGGCGGTACTCGTGCGCGCCTTCGACGTCGCGATCGTCGGGCTGGACGACGAGACGCCGCTGACAGCGCTCACCCCGCTCCGCGCGCGGCTCGCGGCGGCACTGTCGGGAGCGGCGGGGGGCGCAGCGGGGGTGATTGGCTTCTTTCCGGACGTGGCGTTCACCACACTCGTCATTCTGCGCTCGATCGCCCGGGTTGCGCGCGATGAGGGCGAGGACCTGAGCGACGAGGCGGCGCGGCGCGCCTGCCTGGAGGTATTCGCCTTCGGCGCGCCGGGTGCCCGGGCGGCCGAGGCCGGCGAGGAGAGCGAGGGTTACTGGACCGCCCGCCTCGTGTTGCAGGGCGTACCGCTGATGCGCCTGATGACCCAGGCGGCGTCGCGGTTCGGCATCGCGCTGTCGCAGAAGCTCGCTCTGCAGGCCGTGCCGGTCGCCGGCGCGGCGGGCGGATTGCTGGTCAACACCGCCTTCCTCGAGCACTACCGCGCGCTCGCCGAGGGCCATTTCGTCATCCGTCGGCTGGAGCGGACGTATGGAACGGACGCCGTGCGGGCCGCGGCGGGCTGATCCCAACCGGGGGTCAGACGCGCCCGACGTCCACTTCCACGATGCCCTTCGACAACTGCGAGACCGGAATGAGGCTCGGCTGGTCGAAGCCCCACGGATTGGCGAGTTGCACCATCGCCGCGCCGTTCACAGTCCGTATGCCGTCGAACATGTAGGCGTGGTTGCCGACGAGATTGTACGGAAGTTGCGAGCTGTTGCGCGTATCCATCACGATCAGGTCCTTGGACGCCGACAGGCTCTCCAGCAGGCCCGCCGTGATCGCAGAGACCGATTGCGTCCACATGGCCGTCTGGCCGGTCAGCTCCTCCATCGCGAGGACCGGACTGCCGCCATTGCCGATCGCAGCATAACCACCGTTGGCCTGCGCATACGCGCTCTCGAGCACCTGCGGCCAGATCTCGTGCACGCCGTTGACGGCGTCCTGCCCCTGCCCGTTCACGCCGTAGCTCGGGAAATTGTTCGTCACCACCACCTGCTCGGTCCGAAGAACCGTTCGTCCGGGTGACGAGGCGACGGGCACGTGGAGCGTCACCGTTTCGGTACCGTTCGTGTTCTGCTTGATGATGCTCGAGATGAATGTCGGATTGTTCAGTGCAATCTCGCCAATCGCGGACAGCAGATAACAGTCGCCGATCTGGCCCTGGTGGAGATCGTTGAGGCTGATCGCCGTGCTGCCGCCGGGCTGCTGGATGTAGAGCTGCGCCTTGCCCGGCAGCGGCGCCGCGGTCGTTGCGGCGAGTGTCGGCGCGAAGGACCGTGTAGTTGCGGGATCGTCGCCACCGATCGGCGGCGTCGGTACGATTGCAGAATCGTCGGTGTCGGACGACAGGTCCCAGGGATGGTGGCTCTTGGTCATCGTGGTTTTCTCCGAAACAACCGGTAAGCCGAGGCTATGGTGGGCCAGTGAAGGCTTGATTAACGGCCCGCTCCGAAGGGGGGCGGCGCTACTCGTCGTCGACGGAGCGACGGTCGCGGAACACCGGGGCATGGAGCGGATAGGCGGTGGTCTGCTTCACGCGTTCCATGGCGAACCGCGAGGTGACGTTCTTCAGCGGCGCGGCGGCGATCAGCCGTTTGTAGAACGCATCGTATTCCTGCATGTCGGCGCAAACGACACGCAGCAGGTAATCGACCTCACCCGCCATCCGATAGACGTCGAGCACCTCCGGCATCGCGCGGACGCTGGCGGCGAAGGCATCGAGCCACGCGGGCGTGTGGTCGCCGGCCTCGACCGCGACGAACACGGTGAGGCCGAGCCCGATGCGCTCGGGGTCGAGCAAGGCAACGCGGCGCCGGATCACGCCCGCCGCTTCCAGCTTCTGGATGCGCTTCCAGGCGGGAGTCGGCGAGAGCCCGACCCGCTCCGCCATCTGCGCGATCGAGAGCGTCGAGTCCTCCTGCAGGATCGCGAGCAGGTTCCGGTCGATTTCGTCCATCCCGCTCGCATACACCCGCCGCGGCAGACGCAGAAAGCGGGCGCCGATCGAGCAATCGGCGCCGCGCTCTGGCGTCCCGGCTACTTGCCGGTGGCCGTTGCCCACGAATGCTCGTGGACCAACCCGTCATCGTACGGAACGTCGTGGCGCGCCGGTGCGTCCGCCTCGAACTGGTCGTGCTCGGTGCTGCCCACGAGCGCGGTGGTCGACGACTTGCCGCCGCTGATCGCCATCGCGACCGCGTCGAAATAGCCGACGCCCACCTCGCGCTGGTGGCGCGTCGCGGTGTAGCCGTCGGTCTCGGACGCGAACTCCGCCTGTTGCAACTCCGAATACGCCGCCATGCCTCGCTCGCGATAGCCGCGGGCGAGCTGGAACATCGAATGGTTCAGGCTGTGGAAGCCCGCCAGCGTCACGAACTGGAAGCGGTAGCCCATGGCGGCGATCGCGCGCTGGAAGCCGGCGATCTTCTCGGACGAAAGTTTCGCTGCCCAATTGAACGATGGCGAACAGTTGTACGCGAGCATCTTGCCGGGGAATTCGCGGTGCACGGCGTCCGCGAACCGCTCCGCCTCTTTCAGGTCCGGCTCGCTGGTCTCCCACCACAACAGGTCGGCATAGGGCGCGTAGGCGATGCTGCGGGCGATCGCGTACTCGACGCCCTTGTGCGGCGCGATGCGGAAGAAGCCCTCGGGCGTCCGCTCGCCGGAGATGAACGGGCGGTCGCGCTCGTCGACGTCGGAGGTGAGCAGCTGCGCCGAATGCGCGTCGGTGCGGCAGAGCAGCACCGTGTCCACGCCCTCCACGTCGGCGGCGAGGCGGGCGGCGTTCAGGGTGCGGATATGCTGGCTGATCGGCACCAGCACCTTGCCGCCGAGATGTCCGCATTTCTTCTCGCTCGCGAGCTGGTCCTCGAAATGCACGCCCGCGGCGCCGGCCTCGATCATCGCGCGCATCAGCTCGTAGGCGTTGAGCGGCCCGCCGAACCCGGCTTCCGCATCGGCGACGATCGGCGCCATCCAGTAGGTACCGTCGCGCCCGCCCTCCTGCCGCGCGATCTGGTCGGCGCGGCGCAGCGCCGAATTGATCCGTCGGACCACGTTCGGCACGGAATCGACCGGGTAGAGTGACTGGTCCGGATACATCTCTCCGGCGGTGTTGGCGTCCGCGGCCACCTGCCAGCCGGAGAGGTAGATCGCCTTCAGACCCGCCTTGAGCTGCTGCACGGCCTGGTTGCCGGTAAGCGCGCCGAGCGTCGGCACGTAGGGCTCGGTGCGCAGCAGATGCCACAGCCGCGCCGCGCCCATCTCGGCGAGCGTGTGGCGGATCCGGAACGAGCCCGCCAGCCTGGCGACATCGGCATCGGTGTAGTCGCGACGGATGCCGCCCCAGCGGTCAGGGTTCGGCGGCGTGGAAGGGCCGGCGAAACCGTCCGGCGCAAAAGTCGGGTTGGCGATCGGGCACATGGCGTCTTCACTTTCCTCATCGTTGGATTGCGTGAAGAATTAACGTTCGCCGTGACGATTTCGCCCTCAACGTGTCATGTTGCGCTGCAAGATCGTGAGGTTTTCACCGGCCTGCCGCCCCGGCTTGTAAAGTGAGTCAATGACGCGAACCCTGATCGGTCGGACGGTGCGCCGTCTGCGCAGCGAGCGGACCCTGTCGCAGCAGGCGCTTGCGTCGCGGCTCGGGATCTCCGCGAGCTATCTCAACCTGATCGAGCACGACCAGCGCGCGGTCACCGCTTCGCTGCTGATCAAGTTGTCGGAAACGCTGAACATCGACCTCGCCAACCTCTCCGGACGCGCCGAGCGGGAGCTGGAACTCGGTTTGCGCGAGGTGTTCGCCGACAAGCTGCTCGGCGGTGAGGAGATTCCGGCGGAGGAGATCCAGGCGCTCGCCGGGTCCGCGCCGAACGCCGCGCGGGCGGTGCTCGCGCTCTACCGGGCGTGGCGGGTGGCGCGGGAGGACGCGGGCGGCATCGCGCTGCCGTCGGGGCGGCGGCTGCTGCTGCCGACCGAGGAGGCGCGCGACTTCTTCAACGAGCAGGCCAACCACTTCCCCGCGCTCGAGGACGCCGCCGATGCGCTGCTCGCGGAGATGCGGCCGGACAGCCCGCATGAGATGAACCACGCGATCGCCGAGCGGCTGCGGCGGGTGCACGGGCTGGCCGTCACCGTGCAGCCGCTCGATGGCGCGCTCCGCCGCTTCGATCCCGCCGCCCGTGCGCTCGCGTTGGCCGAGACACTGCCCCGCGAGAGCCGCGGCTTCCAAATGGCGTTCCAGTTGGCGCTGCTTGAATGCGGCGAGGCGGTGGAGGCGACCATCGGCGAGCCGACCAGCGCGGAGGCGGCGGCGCTGATCCGCATCGGGCTGCTCAACTATATCGCGGGCGCCCTGCTGATGCCGTATGCGCCGTTCCTCGCGGCGGTGCGGACGCTGCGGCACGACATCGAGGCCACGGCGGCGCGGTTCGGGGTGAGCTTCGAGCAGGCGTGCCATCGGCTGTCGACCTTGCAGGCGACGACGAACGGGCGCGCGGCCGTGCGTGAACGAGGCGTGCCGTTCTTTTTCCTGCGCGTGGACCCGGCGGGGAACGTCGACAAGCGCTTCTCCGCCGCCGGATTCCCGTTCGCCCGCTGGGGCGGCTCCTGCCCACGCTGGGTGGTGCACCAGGCCTTCGCAACGCCCGGGCAGGTGCGGGTGCAGGTGGCGGAGCTGCCGGAGGGCGATGCCTTTCTCTGCTTCGCCCGCACCGTCACCCGCCCGGTGGTGCGCTGGGGCGAGCCCGCGCCCACGCATGTCGTGGCGATGGGCTGCCGCATCGGGCATGCGCCGGACATGGCCTATGCGGACGGGATCGAGATCGAGCACGCCCGCGTGGGCATCGGCCTGTCGTGCTCGCTATGCGACCGGCAGGACTGCCGCAGCCGCGCATTCCCCCCGCTCGCGCACCGGCTCGTGCTGGACCCCAACGCGACTCCGGCGAGCCCATACCGGTTCGAGCCGCGGCGGGGGTAGAAGCTACGCTCAGCGCACCCGCACGCCCGCCCGAGCCGCCGCACCATCCGCATCGAGCACGGTCACCCGGTAGAATCCAGGCCCGCTCGGCGACCAAGCCACCTCGCGCCGGGCAGGATCGGCGTGGAGCGGAGCGCCGTCGATCAGGAAGGTGAGCGGCCGCCGGCCCCCCATGGCGCGCAGCACGATCGCGCCCTCGCCTGCGTCGAGCACCGCCTCCGGCGGCGGGAACAGCAGGTGCAGCACATCGGCGCGGGATCGGCTTGCTTCCCTCAGCCGCGTTGGGAGCGCGGGCCGCGGCGCGGGCGGGAGCAGGTCGAACAGCTCGGCGAGCAGGGGTACGGCGAGCGAGCGGCCAGTTGCGCCCGGGAGCGCCGTGCCGTCGGGGCGGCCGATCCAGATGCCGGCGACGTGGCGTGCGTTGAAGCCCAGCGCCCAGGCGTCCCGCCCGCCCCAGCTCGTGCCGGTCTTCCAGGCGACGCTTGCGGTGAGCCGCCCGGGGAAGGGTTGCGTCAGCACTGACGCGACCTCGGCCGCTGCGTGGGGGGCGAGGAAGGGTGCGGGGGCAAGTGGGCCGGGCTGCAGGCGGAGCGGGGCGGCGCGGCCGTCGGTGCCCAGCGCGGCGTAGAGGCCGGCGAGGTCGCGCAGCGTGATCCCCGCGCCGCCGAGGGCGAGCGGCAGCGACGGATCGGCGCCTTCGGGAAGATGCAGCACCGCCCCTGCCCCTTTGACGGCGGCGGCGAAGCGGAGCGGGCCGACGCGGTCGAGTAGGGCCACCGCGGGCAGGTTGAGCGAGCGGCGGAGCGCCTCCCCCGCCGTGACCGATCCGGCGAAGCCGCGATCGAAATTCTCGGGGGCGTAACCGCCGAAGCGGCGCGGGAGGTCGTCGAGCGGGGTGTCGGGGCCGGCGAGGCCGTCGGCGAAAGCCATTGCGTAGATGAAGGGCTTCATCGCGGAGCCGGGCGAGCGGATGGCGCCCGTCAGGTCGAGCGATCCGCCCGACGACACGATCGCGCGGATCTCCCGGGTGCGGACGTCGGCGACCAGGAAGGCCAGCGCGGCATGTTCCGGCAATCCGCGCGCCCGGTCCCTCGCGAGCCGCTCGACCGCGACTTGCAATGGCAGATCGAGAGTCGTCGCGACCGCAGGCGCGCGCGGGAGGGCGGCCACCGCGACGCCGGCATGGCGGGGCAGCGGGAGGCGGCGGTTGGGCACGTCGCCGCCGTCGGCGTGGAGGATCCGGTCGCGCAGGGCACGGGCGCGGTCGGCGTGGCGATCCGGACGCAGGGCTTCGGGGCGCCGGGGGATGGCGACGAGGAGGGCAGCCTGGTCGGCTTCGAGGAGGCGCGGCGGGATGCCGAACCAGGCGAGCGATCCGGCGCGGACGCCTTCCAGATTGCCGCCATAGGGCGCGAGGGTGAGCCACATGCCGAGGATGTCGCGCTTGGAGAAGCGCGCCTCGAGCTGCACCGCTCGCGCAATTTCGATCAGCTTCGCGCCCCAGCCTCGCTGCCTGGGCTCCAGCAGACGGGCGACCTGCATGGTCAGGGTCGAGCCGCCGGAGACGATCCGCCCGGCGCGCAAGTCCTGAAAGGCGGCACGGACGAGGCCGATGGGATCGACGCCGGGGTGCCACCAGAAACGGCGGTCCTCGGTGGCGATCAGCGTATCGATCAGAGCCGGCGCGACGTCGTTCGCTTGCGTGCGGAAGCGCCAGACGCCGCCCGCCGCGGGCAGCAGGGCGAGGGTCTTGCCGCTGCGGTCGAGGACCTCGGTGCCGACGGCGTCGAGGCGGTGAAGGTCGGGGGGGAAGAGGCGGTCGAGGGTGACGAGGACGGCGCAGAGGGCGGCGGCGAGGAGGATTTGGTCGGTCCAGCGCAGGCCGGTCCAGCGCAACATCGTGTTGCCCCTCACCCCGCCCTTACCGCCGAGAGCCGAGTGAGGTCTGGGTGTGTCATGGTTCTGCATCCGGGGAAGACACAGTCTCATGGTTATTCTTGAGGACAAGCGTTAATCAAATCGCCGATGTCATCCGCCGCGACCGGCACGATCTGAAAGTTCCCAATTTCGCTGGTGAAGACGATCTCGCCAAGTCCATGCAAGGACTTGTCATCGGCGACAATGGCAGTTTCTTTCCCCGACGGCAACTCAATTGGTCTCAAATCATAGTCCCCTTCCTTAATAGAACTCGAGAGGCGATGTCCTTTTTCCAGAGGCAATGGTTGGATAGTTAGAACTGACAAATTGCCCTGGATCTGGCAATTCGTTCCTTCCATGTCCACGACACCAGAGCCATATTGCGTGCGGGCCCGACTTTCATCCGGCAGGATTCCCGATTTTATATCATGCCCGATCAGGCCGAATTGACCTTCCAGAATTCGATTCCTCACGATGAGAACTGCATCGTCGCTCGGTTTATCGCTCAACCCGATGATGTCGTCGCGTATCGTCACGAACGCTTGCTGCGGTTGAATTGCCCGTGCGGCCTGGCGCTGGCCATCGACAAGGATCGCCCAACCGCTGGCCGGGGCTTCGTCCTCGAACTCGACGGAACGCAGGTAGTCCCAAGAATGCCATTCGATTTTCTTGTAGCGCAGCGCCTCCAACCCAGCCAGCACAAGAATATCGTCGTCTTTCAGTTGTGCTTCTTCGCCATAAGGCAGCCACTGGGCGTTCACAGTCGTCCCGTAGAAGCTTCGCCAGTCCGCAACGATCCCGCCGTCAGATATGCCGAGATGAATACGCGAAATCCTCTGCTCCGGAAGCGCCACTTGATGCTTCACTGCCTTCACGCCTTCAGTGTCCCGTCCGACATTCGCCGTTTGGTGCACCAAAGTGTAATTGTGACCGTCCGACAGACGGACGAGCCGAGCCCAGGGTCGCTCTCGTTCCCAATTAAGGAAATTTTGCCGAAGCAGTACGGCCGCGGTGACCAATACAACCCCGAAGATCGCAGCGGCACTGCCGTAACGCTGCCAGCGCTCACGTCGCTCTTGTCGTTCCGATTTCTCGAAGAACTTGATTTGGAGCGGCGTCATGTCGGACGCCTTGCGCCGGCAGAAGGCGCGCAGGAGATCGAGCCTTGGGCTGCGCCACAACAGACCGTTCGGCTCCCGAGCACCTCGCCATTCCTCGACTGCGTCCTGAAGCTGGCGCCCGAAGCGAACATCCTCGCGACTTTCGTCGATCCAACCTCTCAGCGTGCCCCAGTTCTCGAGCAGCGCCTCATGGCTCGGCTCCACGGTGATGTCGCCGCGCCTCGGGTCTGTCCCGAGTGTGATGAATCGCTGTCCCGATTGGGAGAAGTTGCGCAGCAACTTCAGCACATGCTCGGGATCTTCACCTTTGGCAACGATCTCTTCGATTGACGCTCGACGTCGAGAATCGCTACCGCCCTCGCCAAGTCGCACCTGGGCCAGGAACGCACGCCGTACGATGTTCTGGTCCGAATCTGGTAGCTGTTGATAGATCCGCTCGACCTCCTTTGCGAGTGCGCCACCAACGCCGCCGAGCTGACGCAAGGTGTCAGCCGCCGGCACGTTCGCCCTCAGACCCTCCCATATGCGGGTCAGCGCGAACTCGAGTAAGGGAAGTGCACCCTCTCGGCCTTTGGTTTCGGCGACCATCAGATCAATCGTCGCATCGTCAAAGACAAAACCGGCGCGGCGTGCCGGCTCAACAATAGCAGAGCGAAGCTCCGCATCCGTCATCGACGGCACCAGAAATGCCCGACGAGAAATCGAATCGCTCAATGCCGGATACGCGGACGTCGCGGTGAGAAAGTCGCTGCGCAGTGTCAAGATCACGCTCACCCGCGCGTCGCGATCCTTTGCAACGTCGAGAAGATTGCCGATCAGGGCGGCGCGCTCGTCTGGTGAACCACATAACGACCACACTTCTTCGAACTGATCGACAACAATCACCAGCGACCGACCTTCACCGGTCAGAAACCGAACGACCCGCCGCAGACCGTGATAGCCGTCGTCGGCGTCACGTACAAGGAGGGCGTCGATGATCTCCCTTTGCTTTTCCACCGGCAATTGCTCTCCGGTGGCGATGCGGGCAAGGACGGCCGAGAGCGCATCTATCGGGTGGGAGCCTGGTACAAAGACCGCAACCCGCGAACTTCCGAGGCCAGGCAAGGGCCGACGCGCGAGCTCCGGCAACAAACCGGCGCGCACCACGGAGGACTTGCCACAGCCGGAAGGACCGATGACCGGGAGTAGTCGAAGTGGAGGAACGCCGGCCGATTGCACAAGGAATTCACGGCAGCGCTCCCATAGCCGTTCAACGATGGCGTCACGGCCGAAGAATCGATCCGCATCCGCCTCGACGAAGGCCTCGAGCCCTTTGTATGGATTCGTTACGGTAACAGCTTGGGCAACTGCCTGCCGGCCGTGGACGCTCTCGACACTAATGCCCCCATCGGACGCGACCGAGACGACCCGGTCGTCATTCCCGAGGGGACCGACGAAGACCTGAACGGTGCTGACTGTGATGTCGCGCCCGGCGCGAACGCGATCCAAGCGTGCGGCAGAAGCGTCAGCCCCTTCCACCGCGGCTAAAGTTTTCCCAAATATTCTCCAACATTGCCCGCTCGAACGCCAGAGACCTCGAAATCCCCGGCCGCAACGGTATTCTTGACCCGGACGCCACTGCCGGCAGAGATGATGTCGGCAATTCGAACCCTGCCGGCCGTGATCCCTTCGAGATCGACCCCGAGCGCTACGGCGAGCTTTGGGTCCCGTGACGCGACGCGCCCCAGTAAGGCATTGGCCGCCGCAACCAGTTCGACATCCGAAGCCGCGTCGGAGTCGCGAAGCTGCTGCTCAAGCGCTCTGCGGACTTCAGGCGC
>DATAPS010000409.1:0-5992 GCA_036265085.1 Acetobacteraceae bacterium
GACCACTGCCGCCATCCGCTCCATGGCGGCACGCACCTGCTCGGCCGAGCACACGCCGTGACGAAGCCAGTTAGCGACGTGCTGGCTGGAGATGCGCAGCGTCGCGCGGTCCTCCATCAGGCCGACGTCGTTGATGTCGGGGACTTTCGAGCAGCCGACGCCCTGGTCGATCCAGCGGACGACATAGCCGAGAATGCCCTGGCAGTTGTTGTCGAGCTCGCGCTGGATGTCCTCGGGTGACCAGTTCGGGCGACCGGCGAGCGGCGGCGTGAGCAGCGCCGAGAGTTTCGCGGGCTCGCGCTTGGCGAGTTCGGCCTGGCGCTCAGCGACGTTGACCTGATGGTAGTGCAGCGCGTGCAGCGTCGCGGCGGTGGGCGAGGGCACCCAGGCGGTGTTCGCGCCGGCGCGGGGATGCGCGATCTTCTGCGCGAGCATGTCGGCCATCCGGTCGGGCGCGGCCCACATGCCCTTGCCGATCTGCGCGCGGCCGCGCAGGCCCGCGGCGAGGCCGACATCGACGTTGTTGTCCTCGTAGGCGCCGATCCACACGGCGTTGCGCATGTCGTTCTTGCGGATCACCGCGCCCGCTTCCATCGAGGTGTGGATCTCATCGCCCGTGCGGTCGAGGAAGCCGGTGTTGATGAACACGACGCGGTCCTTCGCCGCCGCGATGCTGGCGGCGAGGTTGACGGAGGTGCGCCGCTCCTCGTCCATGATCCCCATCTTCAGCGTGTTGCGCGCGAGGCCGAGCAGATCCTCCACCGCCGCGAACAAATCGGCCGCGAACGCCACTTCCGCCGGCCCGTGCATCTTCGGCTTGACGATATAGACTGAGCGCTTGCGGCTGTTGCGCAGCGGTCCGGCGCTGCGCAGATCGTGCATTGCGATCAGCGACGTGAGCACCGCATCGAGGATCGTCTCAGGGATTTCCGCGCCCGACGCATTGCGCACCGCATCGGTGAACATGTGATGCCCGACATTGCGCACGAGCATCAGCGAGCGGCCGGGCAGCGTCAGCGTGCCGCCGTCCGGTGCGGTGTAAGTACGATCGGGATTGAGCTTGCGCTCCATCGTCCGGCCGCCCTTTTCGAAGCTCGCGGCGAGCGTGCCCTTCATCAGGCCGAGCCAGTTGCGATAGACCGCAACCTTGTCCCGCGCATCGACCGCGGCGACGCTGTCCTCGCAATCCATGATGGTGGTGATTGCGGATTCCATGATCACGTCGGCCACGCCAGCGGGATCGTCCCGGCCGATCGGATGGCTGCGGTCGAACACGATCTCGATGTGCAGGTGGTTGTTGCGGAGCAGCACCGCCGACGGGGCTGCCGCGTCGCCGCGATATCCCGCGAATTTCTCCGGCTGTGCGAGCCCGGTCTCGCCAGCCTTCGTCGCGACCACAAGCTTGCCGCTGCGCACCGCGTAGCCGGTCGCATCAGCATGCGAGCCGGAGGCGAGCGGCGCTGCCGCGTCGAGCACCTCACGGACACGCCGCACCACGATCGCGCCGCGCGCCTTACTGTAGCCGCTGCCCCGCTTCGCCTCGCCCTCGTCGGGAATTGCATCCGTCCCGTAGAACGCATCGTAGAGGCTGCCCCAGCGGGCATTGCCGGCATTCAGCGCGTAGCGCGCATTGTCGACGGGCACGACGAGTTGTGGACCCGCGATCAGCGCGATCTCGTCGTCGACATTCTCGGTGCCGACCTGGAACGGCGGCGGCGCGGGGAGCAGATAGCCGATCTCGCGCAGGAACGCGGTGTAGGCCGCTGCGTCCCAATCCTGCGCCCGGCGCTCGTCGTGCCAGGCGTCGATCTTCGCCTGCAGCTCATCCCGCTTGGCGAGCAGCGCCGCGTCGCGGGGAGCGAAGTCGGCGACGATGCGCGCGAAGGCGGTCCAGAACGTGGACGGGTCGAGCCCGGTGCCGGGGATCGCCTCGTCGTCGACGAACGCCTTCAGTTCGGGTGCAATCCGCAATGCGGCAGCAGCTTGATCGGGCAACGCGCGCGTCCTCCGTTTGTCGGGAGTGGCGGACGAAGGCGGTCCGCCGTCAACCCTCGTTCACCTCATTCGAGATGCGCGCCATGCGGCGTTGGCAGCCTTGGTCGCCTCGCTCGGCGGATAAATGCATGCCACAGGGAAGCCGGTCGTTCAGCTCGACTCCCGCGTGATGATATGGAACGGCACCATGACGCGATGGCCGTGCGGCGGCCCGGCCGCCCTTCCGTCCAGGCGCCCCAGCAGGTTTTCCGCTGCGAGCCTGCCCATCGCGGCTCCGTCGACGCTCACTGTCGTGATCGAGGGTACGCTGGCACGTGAGAGCTCGAAGTCGCCGAACCCGCACACAGCGACGCGGCCCGGCACGTCGAGCCCGCGCACCCGCGCCTCCGTGATCACGCCGAACGCGACGAGGTCCGAGCTGCAGAAGATTGCGGTGCGCGGGGGCAATCCATCCGCGATCTCCGCCATCGCCCGGCGGCCGTCGAGCGCGGTGCTGGGTGCCGACAGCACACGCTCGGCGACCAGCGTTCCGCCTCGTGCGGCGACGCGTTCGAGGAATCCCGCGCGGCGCAACCCTGCCCGCGGATCGCGCGCGCCGATCCCCGCGTAATGCGTATGTCCGCAGTCGGCGAAGAAGTCGGCGACCGTCGCGCCGACCTCGGCGTGGTCGAACCCGACCAGCATGTCGGTCGCCGCATCGGCATTGTCCCAGATCTCCACGACCGGAACGCGCGCGTCGTTCAGCAGCTTGCGGACGCTCGGCGGGTGCGAGGCCCCGGTGAGCAGCAGGCCATCCGGGCGGCGGCTCAGCACTGCGCGGATCAGGGCATCTTCGCCTTCGCCGTAACCGGACAGGCCGAGCAGTACGTTGTAGCCCGCGCGTCCCATTACGTCGGTGAAGGACTGCACCGGTTCGCTGAACATCGGGCTCGCGATCGTCGGTACGATCGCCGCGATCATCCGGCTGCGGCGCGAGGACAATCCGCCCGCGATGAGGTTCGGCACATAGCCGAGCGTGTCGATCGCGTCGCGCACCCGCGCCGCCGTCGCCGCCGAGACGCGCTCCGGCGTGTTCAGCACGCGCGATACGGTCATCGGCGCGACGCCTGCGGCGGCGGCGACATCGGTGATCTTGATGGCCATGAAAGGTCCGCGCGACCGCTGCGACACGTTCCGGGTTCCCTCGGCTCCGCTCATTGCCGCTACGTTACCGCTAACGCCCCGTCAGCCGCCAGACCTCTCCCGCGGGCTCCACGCCGAGACCGGGACCGGCAGGCACGACGTAGGAGGTCTCCTCCATCCGGAGATCGCCCGCGAGGTAGCGCACGTTCCGGTCGAAGATGCTGTGCTGGTATTCGTGGAGCGTCACCGAACGCAGCGCGGCGGAGGCATGCAAGCTGGCCGCGAGGAAGATGCCGAGTCCGATCGTCGCATGCGGCATCACGACCGCGCCGTGGGCTTCCGCGAGGCCGGCGATCCGCATGAACTCGGTGACCCCGGTATGGCCCATCTCAGGCTGCACGATCGCGGGCCCCGGCAGCCGCGCAGCGGCGTCCGCGAGCGCGTACCATTCCTCCCCGGTGGCGATCGGCACGTGACTGCGCCGCGATACCTCGCGCAGCCCCACGAGGTCGTCGCTCGCAACCGGCGCCTCGGCGAAGAATGGGTCGTAAGGCGCCAGACGCGCAATGAGCGCCAGCGCGTCGTGCGCGGTGTAGCGCCAATGTAGATCGATGCCGATGCGCGCCTCCGGTCCGAGCCGGTCCCGCAGCGCGCGCAGTTCCGCGACCTCGCCCTCGTCGCTGACGGCGCCCGCGAACTTGAACGCACCGAAGCCGCGCGCCGCCCATTCGGCCGCCATCTCGACGCGCGCCTCGAGCGTCGCGGCGGGAAGACCCGAGACGTAGCCCGGCACCCGGTCGCGCCGCTTGCCGCCGAGCAGGCGACAGAGCGGCAGCCCGGCAAGCCGTGCCGCCACATCCCACACGGCGATGTCGAGGCCGGCGAGCGCATCGCCGTAGAAGCCGCCCGTGGCCCCGCGCACCCGCATCAGGTCGCGGAGGTCGTCGTGCAGAACGGCGGGATCGCGGGGATCGCGGCCGGTCGCGAAGGGTACGAACAGGTCTTCGAGGATCTCCAGCGTGGCGCGGGGCGAGATCAGCCCGTAGGTCTCGCCCCATCCGACGGCGCCCGATTCGGTTCGCACGCGCACGAGGATGGAGCGGTCCACCGTCGGGTATACGGTCCGGTTGGCGCGGCGGACGAAATACCCGCGCTCATTCGGCGCCTCGCCGGGCCGCAGTGCGCCGAGATAGGGCACGTCGCGCGGGATGGTGATGACGAACGCCTTGACCGAGGCGATCCGCTCATCGTTCACGCGGAGCGCGAGAGCGTGCGGCGAACCGCGTCCTGCCACCCTGCGTAACGGCGCGAGCGCTCCGCATCCGCCATGAGCGGCTGGAACCGGCGCTGCAGCGACCAGTTCGCCGCGAACTGCTCCGGGGGCGGGCAAACGTCTGCCGCATGGCCCGCGAGATAGCCCGCCCCGAGCGCCGTGGTCTCCATCACCACCGGCCGGTCCACCGGCGCTCCCAACATGTCGGCGAGGAACTGCATCGCCCAGTCGGACGCGACCATGCCGCCGTCCACACGCAGCACGACATCCGCGTCGCCCTCCCAGTCGCGATGCATCGCGCTGGTCAGATCGCGCGTCTGGTAGGCCACGCTCTCCAGCGCGGCGCGCGCGATCTCGGCAGGTCCGGTGTTTCGCGTCAGCCCGAACAGCGCTCCCCGCGCGTCGGCATCCCAGTGCGGCGCGCCGAGGCCGGTGAAGGCGGGTACGAGATAAACGTCCTGCGCGCCGTCCGCCCGTTCCGCGAGCGCCCCGCTCTCCGCGGCGTTGGCAATGATCCGGAGGCCGTCGCGAAGCCACTGCACCGCGGCGCCCGCCACGAAGATTGCGCCCTCCAGCGCGTAGGTACGTTTTCCGTTCAACTGATACGCCACCGTCGTCAGCATCTTGGTCCGCGACTTGACCGGCGTATGACCGGTGTTGAGCAGCAGGAAGCAGCCGGTGCCGTAGGTCGACTTGATCATCCCCGGCCGGAAGCAGGCCTGCCCGACCACGGCGGCTTGCTGGTCGCCGGCGACGCCCATGATCGGCACCTCGCCCCCGAGCAACTCGGCGCTCGTCGTCCCGAAGAGGCCGGCGGAGTCGCGGATGTCGGGCAGCATGGCGCGGGGAATGCGGAACAGCGCGAGCAGGTCCTCGTCCCAGGCGCCGCGGCGGATATCGTACAGCAGGGTCCGGCTCGCGTTCGTGGCGTCGGTCGCATGGACGCGCCCGCCGGTGAGCCGCCACATCAGCCAGGAGTCGATGGTGCCGAAGGCGAGGTCGCCCGCCTCGGCGGCCTCGCGTGCGCCCGCGACGGTGTCGAGCAGCCATGCGATTTTGGTCGCACAGAAATAGGGATCGATGAGCAACCCTGTTCGCGCCGTCACGAGCGCTTCGTGACCGGCCTCGCGCAGCTCCGCACAGGCGGGTGCGGTGCGGCGGTCCTGCCACACGATCGCCGGGTAAATCGGCGACCCGGTGTTGCGGTTCCAGACGACCGTCGTCTCCCGCTGGTTGGTGATGCCGATCCCGGCGATGTCGTGCGCGCTCGCGCCCGCCTGGGCCATGGCGTCCCGCAGCACCTCGACGCTGTGGTGGAAGATCTCCTCCGCATCATGCTCGACCCAGCCGGACGCCGGGAAATGTTGCGGGAGATCCCGGCGCGCCATGGCGGCGGGGGCGAGCGCCGGGGCGCGGAAGGCGATGGCGCGTGTTGACGTGGTGCCTTGGTCCAGGGCGAGAACGAGATTTTTGCCGGGCATCCCGGCGGGGAGCATTGGGGCAAACGCATCGGCTGCCAAGCACAGAAACGACCCGGGGTATCCCTCGGTCTGGGCGCCGATGCGCGATTGCCTCGGCGATCACGAATACGCTACCTTGCCT
>DATAPS010000410.1:0-3993 GCA_036265085.1 Acetobacteraceae bacterium
CGATGACGGATCCGCGAAGCTTTGGCGGCGGGGCTCACCGCTCCACGCACATCGCGACCCCCATGCCTCCGCCGATGCACAGCGTTGCGAGCCCCTTCTTGGCGTCGCGGCGCTGCATCTCGTGCAGCAGCGTGGTGAGCACGCGGGCGCCGGACGCGCCGATCGGGTGCCCGATCGCGATCGCGCCGCCGTTGACGTTCACCTTGGAGGTGTCCCAGGCGAGGTCCTTGTTGACCGCACAGGCCTGCCCCGCGAACGCTTCGTTGGCCTCGATCAGGTCGAGATCCCCTACGTTCCAGCCGGCCCGCTTCAGCGCCTTGCGGGACGAGGGGATCGGCCCGGTGCCCATCAGGGCCGGATCGACGCCTGCGGTGGCGAACGAAGCGATGCGGGCGAGCGGCTTGAGGCCGCGCCGCTTGGCCTCGGCGGCCGACATCACGACGATCGCAGCGGCGCCGTCGTTGATCCCGCTCGCGTTCCCGGCGGTCACGGTGCCGTCCTTGGAAAACGCGGGGCGCAGCTTCGCCATCGCGTCCTTGTTCGCATCGTGGCGGATGTATTCGTCGTCGGCGACGACCGTGTCGCCCTTCCGGCCCTTCACCGTCACGGGGACGATCTCGTCCTTGAACCGGCCGGCCTTCTGCGCAGCGCTCGCCTTCTGCTGTGAGGCGACCGCGAAGGCGTCCTGCTCGTCGCGGGTGATCTGATAGGCACGCGCCACGTTCTCGGCGGTGTTGCCCATGTGATAGCCGTTGAAGGCGTCCCACAGCCCGTCTTTGATCATCGTGTCGATGAACGCCATGTCGCCCATCTTCACGCCGTTGCGCAAATGTGCGGCGTGGGTCGACTGGCTCATGCTCTCCTGGCCGCCGGCGACCACGATCGTGCTCTCGCCGGTACGGATCTGCTGCGCCGCGAGCGCCACTGCCCGCAGGCCGGAGCCGCAGACCTGGTTGATGCCGAACGCGGTCTTGTCGTCCGGCACACCTGCCGCCCGCGCCGCCTGACGCGCCGGGTTCTGCCCCTGGGCCGCGGTCAGCACCTGGCCGAGGATCACCTCGTCCACCTCGCCCGGCTCGATCTGGGCGCGCTCGATGGCCGCCTGGATGGCGGTCGATCCGAGCATGTGCGCGGGTACCCCCCCGAACGCGCCGTTGAAGCTGCCGACCGGCGTCCGGACCGCCGCGACGATGACCATGTCTTCCATGCTGGCGTCTCCTAGGCGGGGGATACCCCGCGCCGCCTAACTTTGGGGCGGGACGCGCCCGATGCCAACGTCTTCGCACCCGCAACGGACACGACCCAGTCCAGCAAAGGCCGCCACAGCGCCCGCTCGGCCGAGCTGCCGGCCACCATTCCGATATGCCCCGCCGACGGTTCCAGCAGCTTCGCGCCGGGGATCGCGGCGGCCAGAGGGCGCGCGCTCTCACCGGGCACGATCCGGTCCCGCGCCGGCGCCACCACCAGCGTCGGCATCCTCAGGCCGGCGGGCTCGACCACTTGCCCGGCAATCCGCCACTCCCGCTGTGCTGGTGTGTTCGCACCATACCAGCCGCGCAGGCACTCGCGTGCGACCGGGGCGGCGAGCGGCACGCCGTCGTTCAGCCAGTCCTCCAGCGCCACGAACAGCCGCGCCCGCTCGCCCGCCGGGTCGAGCTTGCCGAAGCTGCGATATTTCCCGCCGACCCCGTACGGTTCGAGCATCGCGAACATCACCTGCAGCGCGTCGATCGGCAGGGCGTTGGCATTGGCGATCAGCGGCTCCAGCACCGGCAGCAGCCGGGCGAGCGCGCGCGGCTCGGCCGATCCGCTCGCGTGAAAGTCCCACGGCGTCGCCAGCAGCGCGAGCGCATGCACCAGATCGGGCCGCCGCTGGGCCGCCGCGGCCGTCAGCAGCCCGCCCATGCAGTAGCCCACGAGCACCACCGGCCGCCCGCACGCCTGCAAGGCCCGCTCGAGCCGCCCGGCCACGTAATCCGTCAGCGTGAACGTGCGCTCGAGCGCGGCCGGCCAGCCCCAGTCCAGCAGCAACACCCGCGCGCCTTGGGCGGCGAGGAAGCGTGCCATCGAATGCCCGGGCGCGAGATCCAGCACGTATCCGCGGTTCACCAGGCTCGGCACGATGAACAGCGGCGGACCCTCCCCGCCATAGTCCAGCAGCCGCGTCTCGCCCTCGCTCCAGATCGCCGGCGGGTCGGGCAGGTCGCGTCGCCAGGGATGGCGGCGATAGGCGGCGATCCCGGCGATCAGGTCACGATCCTGCCGCAGCGCCTCCGCCAGCACCGCGCTTGGGGACGCGTCCTCCCGCTCGGGCAGGCCCGCGATGATCCGGCGGACCTCCTCGATCGCCGCCGCGCTCCAGATGGGCGAGGCGCCGCTCCAGCTCGGCGACACGCCGAGCGAGGCGCTCGATTTCAGCATCGCGAGGGTCAGGTGCAGCAGCAGCGGGCGCGGGCCGCGGCGCGGCGGCGGCGCGCTCATGCGCGGCGCCCGCCCAGGCGGTCAGCAGCCCCAGCCATGATTCCTGCGCTTCCCGATCGACGGCCCACGCCGCGAGCTCCGTCTGCCATATCGTGAGCCAATCGCGCATCAGCTCGACAAGATCGTCGCTGGGCGGCTTTGGATTATTGCACTGCGGCATGCTAGGCTACGGATAGACATGCTGGAAGTGCACGACAATGCCTGACCCGACGAACGACGGCGAAGCCGCCGCCGTGGCTGACAAGCCGCCCGTAGTCGTCAAGAAATACGCCAACCGACGCCTCTACAACACCGAAAGCTCGAGCTATATCACGCTCGATTCGCTCGCCGACATGGTGCGGGCCGGCCGCGATTTCGTCGTCTACGACGCGAAAAGCGGCGACGACATCACCCGCAGCGTGCTGACGCAGATCATCGTGGAGGAGGAGAGCAAGGGCCGCGCGCTGCTGCCGACCGGGTTCCTCCGCCAGCTGATCGGCTTCTACGGCGACAGCATGCAGAACATCGTGCCGAAATACCTCGAGAACGCGCTCACCACCTTCGCTCGCCAGCAGCAGCAGATGCGCCTCGCGATGCAGCAGACGATGGGCACGCTGTTCCCGTTCGGCAACGTCGAGGAGATGAGCCGCAAGAACATGGCCATGATGGAACGGGCGATGAGTCTGTTTTCGCCGTTCTATCGGCCCGATGAGCCCGCGAACGGCGAGTCATCGTCGCTGCCCGAGGCGCCGCACCCGTTCGAAGAAGAGATCCACGCGCTCCGCATGGAGGTCGAGTCGTTGCGCAAGCAACTCGCCGAACGCGAGACCGCCGCGATCGCCTCGCCCGCGCCCGTGCTGGGACAGGGCCCCGAACAATCGCCCGCTCCCCATAACGTCGCCGAGCCGGCGCAGCCCGTGAAATCCGTCGTTGCGCGCCGCCGCGCCAAGGTCGAACCCCAAGCCGAATAAGACGCGGGCCGAATAAGAAAGCGCGGAGCGAATAAGAAACCTCGGGAGGAATGGGATGATCACTCGACGCGCCCTGCTCGCCGGGGCCGGCGCGCCGCGGGCTCGGCCAATGTCATGAAATTCGTCCCGGCCGCCGACATCGCGGCCCTCGACCCGGTTCATCGACCTGCCGTATTTGCCGACCGGGCAGATGCTCACGCAGACCGCGTATCGGCCGGCGTTCTGGAACATCCGCCGTTCCGATGTACATTCCGTAACCGGAACGAATAGCGCGTGCGAATGCAGGACGCGCTAAGCCCGATTTTTTGAACCGACCACCGGCACGGAAATGTTCTCGGACAGCTTCATCATGAGCGGTCCGCCGCGCGCGCGGAATGTCGGGAGCGGATACGCCGCGCCGGCCCGGGCGGGTTGGGCGCGGCGGGGACGCGGCTTGCGCACGCGGGGCGGCAGCGGCGGCAGCAGGTCGGGCGACGGTTGGGCGGCCAGCATCCGGCACAGCGGCCGCAGCATCCGATGGAGCTGCGGCGCCGCCTTCAGCAGCGCCTGCATCTCCGGCTCA
>DATAPS010000411.1:0-7387 GCA_036265085.1 Acetobacteraceae bacterium
CCCGCGCGGCCCGTGCGTGACGAAATAGACCGCGGTCGGATGCGTGCCCGACCGCACAACCGCGCTGCTGTCGACACTCTCCGCGCGCCAGAGATCGAGGAACCGCACCCCTGCCGGATCTTCCCCGATCGCTGTCACGTACGCAGCCCGCACGCCCTGCCGCGCCGCCGCGACCGCCGCATTCGACGTGTCGCCGCCGAACCCTTCGAGATAGAGCCGCGGCCCGTCCGGCGCCCCCGGCTGCTGGTTGAACTCCAGCATCGGCTCGCCCATCGAAACGAGATCGACCGTCACCGTCACGCCGCCGTCACGCTGCTACGACGTCGCATGCTTTCACCTCCAGCCGCGTCCCGCCGAGCCTCGCGAAGATATCCTCCCGACACGTCAGGATCAGGATCTGCACCTTCCGCGACGCTTGCGCGAGGATGTCGAACATCCGCTCCATCCGGTCGAAGTCCGCGTAAGCCAGCGCGTCGTCGAGCACCACCATCGCGGGTTTGCCGCGATCGACCAGCATCTCCGCGAACGCCAGGCGCGCCAACACCGCGATCTGCTCCTGCGTGCCGTCCGAGAGTCGGTCGAACTCCTCGGCGATCGCCCGCGTCAGCCCCGTGATGCGGAACGCCTCGTCGCAGGCGATCTCCGCGCCGGGGAACAAGCCTTGCAGATGCGGAGTGATCCGCCGCACCACGGGCTCGAGGTAGCGCTCCTTTGCTTCCCGTTCCGCCGCCTCCAGCGTGTCGCGCAGCAGCGTGAGCACCGCGATCTCGTGCGCGATTCCGGCCCGCTCGCGCGCGAAAGCGTCGCGTTCGCGTTCCACGCGCGCGATCTCTTCGTCGAGACCGAAGCCGCCTTCTCCTGCGATACGCGCGCGGATCTCGGCGATGGTGACGTTCAGGCGCTGCACGCGCGCATCGCGGTCCTTGACCGCCTGCTCGTACCGCGCCACCCGCGCTCGCATTCCCTCCGGGGTGTCCTCCGGCCGCGCACGCTCCAGCGCCGCGAGCGTCGCGCCGCTGGCCTGCCGCGCGCAGTCCGTTTCCGCTATCCGCTCGGTGAGCTGCACTTCGGGCTCGCGCGCGTCGGCTTCTGCCGCGTCGGATTCGAAACGACGGAGCGCCCTTCGTTCGGCGTCGACGCGCTCGTCGGCGCGCACCTGCGTCTCGTGCAGCGCGCTGCGCCGCTCCTGCGCGCCGGAGAGCACAGCCGCCGAACTGGAGAGCGCGTGCTTCGCGGCATCCTCCTCCGCATCAGCGGCCCTCACCCGGGCCAAGATGTCCTCAGGCGCGTCCTCCGCCTCAGGGCCGGTCTCGACGAACGCGATCGCGCTCACCCGCCGTGACGCATCGACTTTCTCACGCAGCGCTTCGATGCCGGCCATCAAGCCGATCTGCGGATTGCCGGGAACGAGCCGTGCGAGCTGCGCCCGTGCGTCGTTCAGGTCCCGCTCGGCGGCGCTACGCTCGGCGGCGCCGCGCTCGGCCGCATCGTGGTCCGCGCAGGCCGTCGCCATAAGCGACTCGCGCAGGTGCAGCTCCGCGGCGGAAATCCGTTTCGCGAGCTTGACATGGTTCTGGATCGCGGGCGACACGACGATGCGCCCGATGCCCGCGATGGCGATCTCGGCTTCGTCGGAGATGGCGATCGTGCGCCGGCCCGGCGCCAGAACCTCGCCCGCGATCGAAACGGAGCCCTCGTGCCCCGGCAGCAGCTCGAACGCGACGACGGTCGCTTGCGCATCGAGCGCCGAGCGCGCGGTATCGCGCTCCCGCACGGCGGCGCGGATCGCCTCGATCCGCTCGGGGGTGACGCGTGCCGCGTCGAACCGCGCCTGCAACGCCCGCCGGCGCTCTTCGACGGTTTCCGCCTCGGCGAGCGCCGCTTCGAGCAGCGCCAGCGCCTGCCGCTCGCGTGCGACCTGCTCGATCCGCCGCAGACGATGTGCGTTGCACCCTGCCGCTTCGTGGCGCGCCTGCGCGGCGGCTACCCCCGCGCGCGCGCGCTCGATCTCCGCATCCACGGCGGCCACGGTCGCACGCGCGGTCTCGGCGGCCCGCATCTCCGCATCCGCCGACGCGCGGCTTTCGACAATGCGCCGGATGCGCTCGCAGCGCGCACTGTGCTCGGCAAGCGCATCCTGCCATTTGCGTTCCGTAAGCTCGTGCGCCGTCTGCGCTCGCTCCAGCTCCCGCTGGTGCAGCAGCACCGCTTCCAGCCGGCGCCGCGCATCGGCGAGCGCCGCGGCATCCGCTTCCGCCGCCGCTGGATCGCCCTCGCGGTCCCGCCGTCGAGTCTGCTCGCGCAGCGCCTCCGCATCTTCCGCGAGTCGCGCGGCGCGGTCGCGCAACGTCCCGAGCGTCTTGTCCCGCGCGGCGATCTCCTCGTTGAGCGTGCGATGCCGGCCCTTCGGTTTGCCGTTGCCGTCCACCATCTCGAACAGTCGCTCACGGACCTGCTTCAGCAGCGCCTGTCCTTTCTCGGTCCCGGTCAGCACGCCTACTTCGGCGTCGAGGCAGCCGCTGATCGTTCCGCGGGCGCCGGCCAGATCCGGTTGCAGAACGGAGTCCCGCTGCGTCACCCAGAGTGCGCCCCACACGCCCATCTGCTCGAGTTTGGCACCCTGCTTCCCCGCCGCCCCGAAGCCGAGCAGCTCTTGCAAGCGTTCTTCCGCCGCGTCGTTGTCGAATCGCGCGCCGCTCGGTGCGGTCAGCCGGGCATAGGGCTGATGGACGAACCGCTTCTCAATGCGCCATACGCCGTCGCCGACCTCGAACTCCATGGCGAGCCGTGGCGCCGCATTGCCGCCCCAGCACTGCATCCGCTTGATCGGGTCCGCCTTGCTGCCGTAGCGCTCGAACAGCAATCCGCGGATCGCCGCGAGCAGTGTCGACTTGCCGAACTCGTTCGGTCCGCACAGCACGTTCAGCCCGTCGCGGATCCCGGCGACGCGAACCGGCCGCGCGAATTTGCGGAACTGCTCGAGCTCCAGTGTGCGCAGCTTCATCGCCGTCCTCCGCGGCTCATCACGTAGAGCCGTTGCATCGCCGCCGCCGCGATTTCGTGCGCGGGATCGGCATCGTCCGCCGCCACCGCCGCGAGCCGGTCCGCGGCGGTGCGGACGAAGCCGGCATGATCGATCGCGTTCAGATCCGACTCCGACACGCGGGGGCGCAACTCTGCCCGGTCGAGGCGCAGCACGCGCAAGGCGCTCCCGACGCCATGCACGATGCGGTCCTCGAATACGTCGAGTTCCGGCAACGAGAGCGCGCCGGAGACCGTGAGCCACACCAGCGCCGTCCCGGGCGCTTGCGGCGCCAGCTCGCGCAGCCGCGTCTCCAGCACGTCGAGATCCGAGGTATTGTAGAGCGTCGCGTCCAGCCGGTGCCACGCGAAGCGCCCGATCCGCTCGCGCGCGACGCGTGGAACGGCACGCGGCCCGTCGGCGTCCACGACCAGCACATCGCCGCCGCCCGCGCCGCCGGTGCCGAAATCGTCGGTTTCCGGCGTGCCCGAATACCAGGCGCGTTCCCCATGCGATTGCGCACCGTGGAAATCGCCCATCGCGAGATACGCCAGCCCAGCGCGCGCCGGACGGTCGTATGCGATACGATTATGCGTGCTGGCCGGATCGGACCCGAACCCGATCAGCGATCCGTGCGCCAGCCCGATCCGCGTCGCACCGTCGGGGGTCGCCGCGTGATCCATCGGTTCGGTGGGATCGCTCATCGCATGCTGGCGCGTCAGCACGCCCGGAAGCAGGAAGGCGGCGCCGCCGAGAATGGGCGCAGGGTCGGGCGTCAGGTGCAACTGGATATTCGCCGGCGCATCCTGCAATCCTCGCAACCGTTCCCACGGTCCGCGCGGCGTGTGCGGATCATGGTTGCCCGGGATGAGGTGCCACTCGACATCGGGAAACGCCCGCATCCGCTCGATCGGCTGGCGCAGAGTTTTCTCCGACGGCGTCTGCACGTCGTACACGTCTCCCGCGACCAGCACGCAGCGTGCGTCGCGCTCCCGCGCGATCTGTCCGAGTCGCGTGATCGCCTCCAGCCGCTCATCCCGCAGCGCCTGCGCCGCGTCGTCCGCAAAGCCGAAAGACTTGCCGATCTGCCAGTCGGAGGTGTGGATGAAACGCATGGTCGTTCCTGAATCGGAGATCAGGCTATAGCTTGCACCGCGATCACGAGTCGCGCCTCGACTCGATCGAGGGCGCAAATCCGTCGTCATCTCTGCAGAAAACAGCGAAATGATTAACTTCGGCCAGCAAACTCTGATCGAGATCGCACTCGTCGGAGCGCTCGAATTCGCGGTCATCCTGCGGATATTGCTGCGTCCGCATCGCGATCCGGCGGCGCGGATCGCCTGGGTCGTGGTCGTCGTGATGCTCCCCTTCATGGGCATGCTCGCGTACCTGCTGGTCGGCGAGGTTCGCATCGGACGGCGCCGGATGGCCCGCTTGCGCGGGGTTCTCTCACACCTGCCTGCCGTCTCCGATCCGCGCATGGATGAGGCGACTTGGGGGACGATCGTGCCCGATCAGTACCGCCATCTCTTTCAGCTCGGGCGCTCGATCAGCGGCTTCGCGCCGGTCGCCGGGAATACGGCCCGCCTCATGGCTGACTCCAATGCAACGATCGACGCGATGGCGGCGGACATCGATGCCGCCGAGGACCATGTTCACCTGCTCTTCTACATCTGGCTGGCCGACAACAACGGCCGCAAGATCATCGACGCCCTCATCCGCGCGGCCGCGCGCGGCGTCACCTGCCGCGCCATGGCGGACGATCTCGGTTCGCGCGGGCTGATCCGCTCAGGGTTTTGGACGGCGATGCGCGCAGCAGGCATCCGGGTGGAGGCTGGGCTTCCGGTCGGCAATCCTCTGCTGCGGCCGTTCATCGGTCGCATCGACGTGCGGAACCATCGCAAGATCGTCGTCATCGACAACCGCATCACCTATTGCGGCAGCCAGAATTGTGCCGACCCGGAGTTCCGCGTGAAGGCGAAGTACGCGCCCTGGGTGGACGCCGTCATGCGCTTCGAGGGTCCAATCGCACGTCAGAACCAGATCCTGTTCGCGACGGACTGGATGACGAGCGTGGATGAAAATCTCGACGCCTTCCTCGACCTGCCTCGTGCGACGACCGCGGAGGGCGTGCCGGCTCAGGTGATCGGCACCGGGCCTACGATGCGGTTCTCGGCGATGCCCGAAATGTTCTCGGCGTTGATGTTCGCCGCGCGGCGCGACGTCGTGATCTCGACGCCGTATTACGTCCCCAATGAGGCGCTCCAAACCGCGCTCTGCTCGACCGCGCTGCGCGGCGTGGATACGACCATCATCTTCCCCGCCCGCAACGACTCCTGGATCGTGGCGGCGGCAAGCCGAAGCTATTACGCGGACCTGCTCGCGGCCGGGGTGAAAATCCACGAATACGCGGGCGGGCTGCTCCACACGAAGTCGCTCACGCTCGACGGCGAGATCACCCTGATCGGTTCGGCCAACATGGACCGGCGCAGTTTCGAGTTGAACTACGAGAACAACATCCTGTTCTGCGACCGCGCGCTGACGGCAGCGATGCGGCAGCGGCAGCAGGACTATATCGCCCAGTCGAGCCCGGTAACCGAAGAGGCGGTGGCACGCTGGCCGATACATCGCCGTTTGTGGAACAACGCCGTGGCGACGCTCGGGCCGGTGCTCTGAAAGGGCTACGCCCCCAGCACCGCCTTCGCCGCCGCATCGATCGCCGCCCGGTCCCCCGCCGCAATACGCTTCTCGTCCACCAGCGCCCCGCCGATCCCGACGAACGCCGCGCCGGCGGCAAGGTATTTTCCGATGTCGCCGGGATCGACGCCCCCGGTCGGGCAGAACGCCACCCCCGGAAACACGCTCGCCAGCGCGCGGATATGCGCCGCGCCGCCGACGGACGAGGCGGGAAAGATCTTCACCACATCCGCCCCCCCCGCCAGCGCCGCCCGGACCTCGGTCGGGGTCATCGCGCCCAGCATCAGTGTCGCCCCCGCCGCCCGGCACGGAAGGGCCAGCGCCACGTCCACCCAAGGTGCCACCAGAAATCGCGCGCCCGCCCGAAGACAGCGGTCGGCGGTCCGCGCGTCCGGCACCGTGCCCGCGCCGACGATCAGCTCCGGGTCGGCCGCGAGATCGCGGATCAGATCGGGGGCGTCCGGGATGGTCATCGTGATCTCGAAGATCCGGATCCCCGCCTCGCGCAGCCACGCCACGGCCGTCGCCGCAGTCTGGGCCGAGCGCGTGCGAACCACCGGGACCGCGCGGGCCGCGCGCAGCCGCTCGAGCAAATTGTCCTCAGCCATAACGATCACCTCCCGTACGAGCGCGATCAGATCGTGATGGTCGCGCCGATCAGACGGAGCGTCAGCACGGTGATCAGGATCATCAGCACGACGATGGTCAGCGCCCAGCGCAGCAACATGTAGCCGCCCGGCATCAGCCCTCGGCGCTTGAGCTGCCCTTCGGTCAGCACAGCGGCGAGGAACCCCACGATCAGCACGACGAGCCCAAGATCCGCGACGCCGCCGAGCGGCGCCAACAGCGCGAGCCAGCCGACCAGCACGGGGATTACGCCGAGCACCAGCCGCGCTTGCCCGTGGCGCTCGGTGAGCACCACGCCTTCCGGCATCGGCCGCAGCGCGAAGCCCCAGTGCACGCCGCCGACGAACGCGAGGATCACCGCGCCATATGCGATCAGGGCGAGCAACCCCCGCGACGTCTGATCGGGCGTGCCCGCGGAGACGGTGGCGATGGCGCAGCCGATGAAGGGGATCAGGCCGACGATGCCGAGCAGCAGGGCGATGGTGGGAAGGCGGGCGTGCATTCGACTTACTCAGCCGCGGAGGCCGCGGCGTGCAAGGGCAGCGAAACGATCACCCGCTTGCGCGACGGCACCGCCGCGAGCAGCGCCACCGTGACTGAGGCGAGATAAGGCAGTGACTGCGTCAGCAACACCGCGCACCACAACCGCGCCTCCCATGTCGCCATTCGATGCGCAACGGCGACGCCGATCATCGCCGCCCAGGTCAACGAGAGCAAGGCCAGCTCCTCGCGCGCCATCACCAGGCCCTGGACCAGCGCCGGCGCGCGTTCCAGTTTCGGCGTCCGGTGGAACCCGCGCGGCCGACCGAGAAGGCCGCGCCATACCGCCTTGGCGATGGTGTGCGACAGCGCCAGGCCCGCCAGCGCCGCGCCGAGCCGGTCCGCCAGGCTGCACGGAACGCGACTGTTATACAGGATGACGATCTGTGCGAGCTTGAAGCCGAACAGGAACAGCGAAGGCAGCATGAACAGCACGATGGGGAACTCGAACCGCATCGGCGCGGCGATCAGCCCCACCGACCAGCCGAGCCCCATCAGCAG
>DATAPS010000412.1:0-43871 GCA_036265085.1 Acetobacteraceae bacterium
CGAACGTATGGCCCGCCCCGTCTGCAAGCTGTGTTGACCTGTTTGGCGCCGAGCAGTTTGCGTGAACGTATCCGGCTTCGGAGCAAGCTCCCTGCCAAGATGGAGATCCGCGCAGCCCGGTCCTCAAAATCACAGCGACCTCGTAGGCCGTTCGAAGGGCCAGGTTTCCGTGCTGCCGGTCAACTGTCAGGCCATCTCTGTCACCACCTCCCGCAGACGTCGTGGACCCGAACGCCCGTCTTCCGGTCGCCCTGGTCGATCTCGTTCGTTAGCCCGTTGCTGCCGTCTGATAACAATCGCCCCGAGCGAGCACCGCCCAGACGATCCGGGCGAGCTTGTTGGCCAAGGCGACGACGACAATGTTCTTGTGCGCCCGAGCGAGCAGCGCTCGCACCCAGCAACCCAGCGGCGTCTCCGTCGCGGCGAGCCTTGGCATCACCGCCCGCGCACCGTGGATCAGGTTCTTGCGCAAGTAACGGCTGCCGCGTTTGGTGATGCCGAGCAGCTTCGGCTTGCCGCCCGTGGTCGCTTGCTTCGGTACAAGACCAAGCCATGCGGCCAAGTCGCGCGCACGCGCAAACGCGCTCGCGTCGCCGATCGCTGCCACCAGCGCGGTCGCATTGACCGGACCGATGCCGGGGATCGTTGCCACGCGCCGTGCAGCTTCGTCGGCCCGGGCGCTGGTTGCAAACTCGTCATCGAACACGCCGATGCGCCGGTCCAACTCGGCCCACTCGGCGCGCATGTCGGCGACGAGCAAGCGCAGCCGTGGACTGAGCGGATCCGGTTCTCCGGCGGCAACCGGCGTGTCCAGCCACGTCAGCAACGCGCGCCGGCGCTGCGGCAGCACGACGCCGCGCTCGAGCAACAGCGCCCGCAGTTGGTTGATCAGTGCCGTCCGTTCCGCCACCAGCCGGTCGCGCGCCCGATGCAGGGCCTGCATGTCGAGTGGCCCCTCGGCCTTGAGTGGCACGAAACGCATCGTCGGCCGTGTCGCCGCCTCGGCGATCGCCTCCGCATCCCGATCGTCGTTCTTCTGCGCCTTCACATACGGCCGCACATACTCCGGCGGCATCAGCCGAACCTGGTGCCCATGCGCCTGCCCCGCTCGTCCGACGAAGTGGGCACCACAGCACGCCTCCATCGCGACAATACAAGTCGGCAGCTTGGCCAGGAGCGCCGCCAAACCGTCGCGCGGGACCCGTCGCCGCAGCACCACTTTGCCAGTGCTGTCCAATCCCACAACGCTGCAGCTGTTCTTGCCCAGGTCGATCCCAAGCACCGATACCGCCGTCATCCCGCCCTCCTGTGCAAAAGAGGCGACCCTACCGAGGTTCACCTCAGGGAGGGGCGGGCCATCCCATAATCACATCCTCCGCCCGTGTCGGAAGGCCCTCTTTCGCGATTCCAGTCAGCGAGGGAACGCTCTAGGCGCGGCGATCGCCTCAGCGGCTGGCAGCTACGAACGGTGCCTTGGCCGGGACCGGCACGCCGGCACCCCCGAGGATCGTTTTACGCGCCTCTCGGGCGAGCAGCGCGTAGCCACGGTCCGCCATATGCAGGCCGTCGCCTGCCTGCAGCTCGGCGATGGTTGCCTCATGCCGCGCCAGCCAAGCCTTCATCAGGTCCCATCGGCGGATGACCGGCACGCGCAGTTCCTCACCGATCTTACGGATGCTCTCGACATAGTCGAACGCCCCGGGGGATTGCGCGAACACGCGGCAGAACTGCGGCTCCATCAGCACGACGTCGATCCCGCGGTCCCGAAGCGCGGTGATGTCGGCGCGGGTCAGGGCCTCGAATCGGTCGAGCGGGACGTGGCGCAGAACGTCGTTGGTTCCGGTCTGGAAGATGACGAGGTCGGGCGCATCGCTCAGTACGGCCGAGAGCCGGGCATGGAAATCGTCGGCATCCTGGCCGCCGATTCCGCGATTGAGGACGGTCACCGCGCTGTCAGGCAGTGCATCGCCCAGCAGCGTTTGGAGCTTGATCGGATAGGTTGCTGCCGGGCTGCTCGCGCCGACGCCTTCGGTCGAGGACGAGCCGAATGCAACGATCCGCAACGCTTCGTGCGCCGCGACCCGCTCCGTCACCCGCGGGAGCGACGCCGACCCTGGGTCGGCGAGAGCCGTCGGAGCAGCGAAGGGGATGCACAGGGCGGCTGCCAGGAATATCGGGGGCACGCAGCGGAGAAGACGCAGGGCACCGGCGCGCCCGACGTTGCACTTCTGAGAGGGTTGCATTGAGCGGTATGTCTCATGGTAGCGCGAACCGTTCAACCGAAATCGATCGCTTGAATGCTGTTATCGAATGCCCGCGGCCTCCGAGGCTCTCCGCCCGCAACCAGCTGCCTTCTGAAATCCTGGAGGTCATCCCGGCTTGAAAGGGACCTCCGGCGTACTCCCGGCTTGTCCTTGCGCGACGCCTGGCGAATAAGCATCGGCATGACCCATCCCGCCCCCACGAAAGCTGCGAACGCATGAGCGCGCCTCCGCCCGGTGAGCCACTCGTCCCGGTCGTCCGGATCCGGGGGGCGCTGACCCCGCTGGACGGCATGACCCTCGACACGATCGGTCCGCTGATCGACCGGGCGTTCGAGATGGCCGGCGAGGGCGGGGCGGTCGTGATCGACATCGACAGCCCAGGTGGATCGCCCGTGCAGTCCGAGCTGCTGTCCAATCGGATCCGGCGGAGAGCCGCCGAACGGAACGTCCGCACCGTCGCGGTGGTCGGGGAGATCTGCGCGGCAGGAGGCTATTGGGTTGCCTGCGCGGCCGACGAAATCGTCGCGCACACAATGAGTGTCGTCGGGCTCAACGGCATCATCGGCGTGAACGGTGTTCTCGATGGCGGCTTCGAGGTCAACGAGGCGCTCAGCCGAGTCGCGCGGGAAGGTTGGACGGCATCACTCGCCAGCAACGTGGCCGGCAGTTTCGCGTCAGCTTCGGCATCGGGCGACGAGTACGGTGCCGGATATTATTCCGGCTCACCCGTCCGCGGACTCGGCGCGCGGCGGCAGACCGACTCCATGTACGCGAAGCGTCTACTCGACGACTTGCAGGAGCAATTCCGGCTCTGGGTTCAGACGCGCCGCGGCGAGCGGCTGCGGATCGACGCGACGCCGATCTTTTCCGGCAGCCTCGTGCTCGGTGAGCAGGCGATGACCATCGGGCTGGTCGATCGCCTCGGGGACCTTGAAACCACCATCGAACAGCTCGGCGGCGAGTCGGCGCGGCCCCGGATCTTCAGCACGGCCGGTGGCACAACCACCGACTTCGTCCGATTCGCGATGGATGCGGCGCGCGCCTTCATCGCGCAACGCGTGCCACCACCCGGGACCAAGGATTAGGCCGGTTCGCACGCGGTAGAGGCGATCGAAACGCGCGCGAACCGGGAGCAGGTTCATACGTTGCCCCCACGTTGATTCACCCCGGAAAGGGCGTGGCTATGGGTACGATCCTCCTCATCATCCTGATCATCCTGCTGCTCGGCGCCTTGCCAACCTGGCCGTACAGCTCCGGCTGGGGCTACTACCCCTCGGGCGGCCTCGGACTGATCCTGCTGATCATCATCATCCTGCTGGTCGTCGGCAGGATCTGACGGCTGGGCCATAGGGCAGACCAAACTAACGTCCGCCCCACGGCCCTAGACCGGCGATTCCGCGAGCATCCGGCCGGCGACGGCATCGAGCTTCTTCATCAGCTCGGGGTCGCGGCGTTCAGGCGCGGTGATGAGCGCGTATTCGAGAGCACGGTCGCAGCCGGCGGGGCACGGCCCCCTTTCGGCGCCGAGTGGCGGCACGACGTGCTGCACCAGCGCGCGTGCCTTGTCGGCGTTCTCGAGGAGCACCTTGACGACGGTGTCGACGGTCACGTGGTCGTGGTCCGGGTGCCAGCAGTCGTAATCCGTCACCATCGCAACGGTCGCGTAGCAGAGCTCCGCCTCGCGGGCTAGCTTGGCCTCCGGCATGTTCGTCATCCCGATCACGCTGCAGCCCCAGCTCCGGTAGAGGGCGCTCTCCGCCTTGGTCGAGAACTGCGGCCCTTCCATCACGAGGTATGTGCCGCCGCGGGTCATGGGCAGCCCGAGGGCCTTCGCCGAGGCCTCGAGCGTGTCGCCGATACGCGAGCAGACCGGGTCGGCAACCGACACATGCGCGACGCAACCTTCGCCGAAGAAGCTTTTCTCCCGCGCGAAGCTCCGGTCGATGAACTGGTCCACGATGACAAAGTGGCCCGGTGGGAGTTCCGCCTTGAGGCTGCCGACCGCCGAGAGCGAGATCACATCGGTGCAGCCGGAGCGCTTCAGCGCGTCGATATTCGCGCGGTAGTTGAGATGCGTGGGCGAGAACCGGTGCCCGCGTCCGTGACGCGGTAGGAACACGCAGCGGACGCCGCCGAGCCAGCCTTCAAGCAGTTCGTCGGACGGCTCGCCCCACGGCGTATGCACCCGCCGCCAGGCTTTCCGCTCGAGCCCATCGATATCGTAAATGCCCGAGCCGCCGATGATGCCGACGACGGGGGTCATTCTTGACTGACCGAAGCGGCCCCCTCCCCTCGCGGCAGGGGGTTGGGGGAGGGCGAGAAACATCGAGATCCCGCTTGCATCTCCCCCCCACCCAACCCTCCCCCGCAAGGGGGGAGGGCTATTCCGTCGAGCGGGCGAATCTCAATGCACCGCCGACCAGATCTTCCGCTTCATTGCGTAAACCAGCCCAGTCATCATGATCAGGAAGAGGATCACCTTCACGCCCATCCGCTTGCGCTGCTCCATCTCCGGGCTGGCGATATAGGTGAGGAACGTCGTGACGTCGTGCGCTTCCTGTGCGACCGTCGCCTTCGTGCCGTCGGCGTACTGAACGAGGTCGTCGCTGAGCGGAGGCGGCATCTTGATGAATTGCGAAGGGAAATACTTGTTGTAGTACGTCCCCTCCGGCACCGCGGCGCCCTGCGGCGGATCCGTGTAGCCGGTCAGCAGCGCATAGATGTAATCGGGGCCGCCCGCGCGCGCGTTCACGAGCAGCGACTGGTCCGGCGGGATCGCTCCGTTCATCGCCGCCTTCGCCGCATCATCGTTGGGGAACGGCGAGACGAAATGGTCCGAGGGTAGTCCAGGCCGCGTCGTCGGCTGGCCGCTGTCGTCGAGCGCGGGGACCTGCTTGCTCGCGGCGATCGCCTTCACCTGCTCAGGGCTGAACCCGATGCCTTCGAGATCCCGGAAATACGCACTCCTCAGCGAATGACAGGTCGCACAGACCTGATTGTAGACCGCAAAGCCGCGCTGCGCGGCGGCACGGTCGAACGTGCCGAACGGTCCGTTGAAGCTCCATTTCTCGTGCGGCAGCGTGATCTCGTCCGCGCCGAAGGTCGCAATCGGGGCGGCGACGAGCGCCGCGGCCGCGATCAGGCCCCAGCCCTTCCCGGTGATGCGGCGCATCATGCCTTCTCCATCGGCTTGGCCGGCGTGGCGCCCGGCAGCGGCCCCCCGCCGCGCGGCGAGATGACCGGGCGGCTGATGCTGTTCGGCAGCGGCAGCGGCCGCTCCAGCTTGCCGAGGACCGGCAACAGCACGAGGAAGTGGAAGAAGTAGTAGGTCGTCGCCACGCGGCCGAGCACCACCCAGATGCCCTCCGGCCGATGCCCGCCGACCATGCCGAGCACGACGACCGCGAGCACCAGGACGATCACGAACGGCCGGTAGAGCGGGCGGAACCGGGCGCTCCGCACCGGGCTGGTGTCGAGCCAGGGCAGTACGAACAGGACGAGGATCGCGCCGAACATCAGCACGACGCCGCCGAGCTTGTTCGGCACCGAGCGCAGGATCGCGTAGAACGGCAGCAGATACCATTCCGGCACGATCTCGGACGGCGTCTGCAGCGGGTTCGCCGGGATGGAGTTGCTGGGATCGCCCAGCATGTTCGGCGCGAAGCACACGATTGCCGCCCAGACGATCAGGAACACGCAGACACCGACGCTGTCCTTGACCGTGTAGTATGGGTGGAACGGGAGCGTGTCCTGCGGGCTCTTGACGTCGATGCCGAGCGGATTATTCGACCCGGTGACGTGCAGCGCGACAACGTGCAGGAACACCACGCCCAGGATCACGAACGGCAGCAGATAGTGCAGGCTGAAGAAGCGGTTGAGCGTCGCGTTGTCGATCGCGAAGCCGCCACGCAGCCACACGACGATGTCGTTGCCGATGAGCGGGATCGCGGAGAACAGGTTGGTGATGACGGTGGCACCCCAATAGGACATCTGGCCCCAGGGCAGCACGTAGCCCATGAACGCGGTCGCCATCATCAAGAGCAGGATGACGACCCCGAGGATCCACAGCAGCTCGCGCGGCTTCTTGTAGGAGCCGTAATAGAGGCCGCGGAACATGTGGATGTAGACCGCGATGAAGAACATCGACGCGCCCACCGCGTGCGCGTAGCGCAGCAGCCAGCCGTAATTCACGTCGCGCATGATCGACTGGACGCTGTCGAACGCCAGCGCCGAGTTCGGCACGTAGTGCATCGCCAGGAAGATGCCGGTGACCATCATCAGCGCCAACGAGACGGTCGCGAGCGCGCCGAAGTTCCAGAAGTAGTTGAAGTTCTTCGGCGTCGGGAAGACGACGTATTCCTTCGTCATCATCGACAGGATCGGCAGCCGCGTGTCGATCCAGTTGAGGAGGGGGTTCTGGAACTCGCTCTTATGCAGTCCGGCCATTGCCCAGTCTCCGTCAGCCGATCTTGATCTTCGAGTCGGTCTCGAACGCATAAGGCGGCACCGCGAGGTTCGCCGGCGCGGGACCGTGGCGCACGCGGCCCGACGTGTCGTACTGGCTGCCGTGGCAGGGACAGAACCAGCCGCCCCACTCGCCGCGCGGATCGGTCGGCCTGTTGCCGAGCGGGATGCAGCCGAGATGCGTGCAGATGCCGATCACGACGAGCCACTGGTCGTGGCCGGACTTGACCCGCGCCGAATCAGTCTGCGGGTCGATCAGGTCGTTGAGCGGAACGTCCTCCGCCTCCTTGATCTCCTTGGGCGTGCGATGGCGCACGAATGTCGGCTGGCCCTGCCAGACCACGGTGATCGCGGATCCCTCGGGGATCGGCGTCAGGTCGACCTCGGTGGTGGAGAGCGCCAGCACGTCGGCGGTCGGGTTCATACTATCGATCAGCGGCCACGCGATCGCGCCGGCGCCGACCGCGGCGCCTGCGAGCGTCAGCAATTGCAGGAAATCACGCTTGGTGACGCCATCACCCGGCGGGTGGTCTTCCGGTGATGCATTCGCAGTCGCCGACATGTCTCAGTCCCTCTCCACCACGTCCACCGGCGGCGCCGGCGGAATGAATCGCGTCGCGGACACTGGCCCGCGGCTCCCAACCGACGAAGCTGGCTCGCCTTGGGCCGGTCCGGATGCGCAGAGACGAACAACGCCCACATCGATCGGCAGCCCGGCGTGCGGATAACCCAAGCAACACCAGTCGTCTAGGGCTGCCCCACCTGCTTTGCTAAACCGCGTCGCGCCCTCGACGGACAACCCGGCACATTGGTAGGTAATGACATGTCGCAACCGTCGCTCACGGCCGATCCAGTGCCGCACGTCGCCCTGCAGGCGCGCGCGCGCGCGTGGTTCGAGGAACTGCGAGACCGGATCTGCAGTGCGTTCGAGGCGATCGAGGACGAACATGGCGGTGCCGATCCGGCCGGTCGGTTCGTGCGCAGCGCATGGGAGCGGCCGCTTGCGGAGGACGAGACGCGCGCGGGTGCGGGCGGCGGCGGCGTGATGAGCGTGATGCGGGGGCGGACGTTCGAGAAGGTCGGCGTCAACGTCTCGACGGTGTCCGGCACGTTCAGCCCGGAGTTCCGCAAGCAGATCCCGGGGGCGGAGGAGGATCCCCGCTTCTGGGCGAGCGGCATCTCGCTGGTTGCGCATATGCGCAGCCCGAAGGTGCCCGCCGCGCACTTCAATACGCGCATGATCGTCACAACGCGCGGCTGGTTCGGCGGCGGCGGCGACCTCACGCCGATGCGGATGGAAACGGCGGAAGCGCGGGAGGATGCCGCCGATTTCCACGGCGCGTTCCGTCGGGCTTGTGACGCGCACGGGCCTGATTTCTACGCAAAGTACAAGGAATGGTGCGACCGCTACTTCTTCCTCCCGCACCGGGGCGAGCCGCGCGGGGCGGGCGGCATCTTCTTTGATTACCACGATACCGGCGACCTCGAGGCCGATCTCGCATTCACCCGCGACGTCGGCCTCGCCTTTCTCGACATCTACCCGCGGATCGTGCGTCGGCGCCTGCGCGACAAGTGGACACCGGAGGACCGCGACCATCAGCTCGTCCGGCGCGGGCGATATGTAGAGTTCAACCTGCTCTATGACCGAGGGACGCTGTTCGGGCTGAAGACCGGCGGCAACACGGAGGCGATCCTGATGAGCATGCCGCCCGAAGTGCGCTGGCCCTGAGCCTCAGGCGGCCCGCTCCAGCACATCGGCCGTGTGCTGCGCGATCATCGCCTCCTCGTCTGTCGGCACCACCCACGCGGAGACGCGCGCCCCGTCGGCGCTGATCCGGCCCTGCCCCGCGCGGTTGCGTGCCTCGTCCGCGACGACGCCGAGCCAAGCGCAGCCCGCCATGACCTCGGCACGTGTCGCCGCGTCGTGTTCGCCGATGCCGGCGGTGAAGACGATCGCATCGAGGCCGCCGAGAGCGGCCGCGAGCGACCCGATCTCGCGGACGATGCGATGGACGAACAGCGCGATCGCCTCGCGTGCCGCTGGCGCGTCGGAGGCGCGCAGCGTGCGCATGTCCGAGGAGATGCCGGAGACGCCGAGCAGGCCGGATTCCTTGTAGATCAGATCCTGCACGTCCCGCGGGCTCATGCCGCGCTCGTCCAGCAGGTAGAGCAGCACGCCCGGATCGATCGCGCCGCAGCGCGTGCCCATCATGAGCCCGTCGACGGCAGTGAAGCCCATCGTGTTAGCGACGCTTCGCCCTTCGCGAACCGCGCATAAGCTGGCGCCGTTGCCGAGATGGCCGATGATCACGCGCCCGGCGGCGATCTCCGGAGCAAGCGTGCACAGTCGTCCGGATACGAACTCGTAGGAGAGCCCGTGGAACCCATAGCGCCGCACGCCCGCCTCGGTCAGCGCGCGCGGGATGGCGAAGAGCTGGACGAGCGGGTCCTGCGCGCGATGGAAGGCGGTGTCGAAGCAGGCGACCTGCCGGATATGCGCCGCCGCTTTTGCGATCGCCCGGATCGGGGCGAGATTGTGCGGCTGATGCAAAGGCGCCAGCGGTATGAGCGCGGCGAGCGCCTCGATCACGCCGGCGTCGACCACGGCAGGACCGGCGAACCGGGTCCCGCCATGCACGACGCGATGGCCAATCGAAGTCACCTTTCGGCCTCGGAGCAGGCCGATCGCCGTCTCGAGAATCTGCCGCGTCGCGGAGTCGTGATCGAGATCCGCGCTCGGCCAGCTTCGCTCCGCGACGGTTTCGCCGCGCGCATCCGCCACCTTCATGTGCGGCTTGACGCCGATCGCCTCGATCTGGCCGTGGAACATCGGCGCGAGTTTCGCGGCCGGATCGTAGACCGCGAACTTGATGCTCGACGAGCCGGCATTGAGCACGGCGAGGCATCCCTGCGCCGCCTCGGCGCCGACAGGGTCACGCAGCGACATTTGTTCCGCCATCAACGTAAACCGTCCCGCCTGTGATACGGTGCGCGAAAGATGTTGGGAGGTAGGCGCAGGCGAGCCCGGACTGGTCGGTGGAGATGCCGACGACGAGCTCTTTCTGGCCCGTCAGGACCGGTCTGATCTGCCCGGACATCCGGCGCTCCTCAGGAGATCGCGGCGGCCGCGTCGGCGCGACGCGCATGCGCGAGCAGGACCGCCACCGCGCAGGACGCGAGCCGTGTGAGCTGCGAGTCGGCGCGGCTCGTCAGGATGATCGGCACGCGCGCGCCGAGGACAATCCCCGCGGCATCGGCGCCGGCGAGGAAAGAGAGGCTCTTGGCCAGCATGTTCCCCGCTTCCAGGTCCGGCACGACGAGGACGTTAGCACGCCCGGCGACCGGCGACTTGATCTGCTTGGTCGCGGCGGCGGCGGCGCTGATGGCGTTGTCCAGCGCGAGTGGCCCGTCGAGCACGCCGCCGGTGATCTGACCGCGATCCGCCATCTTGCACAGCGCCGCCGCCTCTACCGTGGACGGCACCTTCGGATTGATCGTCTCCATCGCGCTGAGGATCGCGACGCGGATCTCGGGCAGGCCCAGCGCGCGCGCCAGATCGATCGCATTTTGGACGATGTCCACCTTCTCCTCGAGCGTCGGCGCGATGTTGACCGCGGCGTCGGTGATGATGAGCGCGTCGGGATGGCCCGGCACGGCCATGACGAAGCAATGGCTGATGCGCCGTGCCGTGCGGATCCCGGTTTCGCGCGGCACGACGGCGCCCATCAACTCGTCGGTGTGCAGGCTACCCTTCATCAGCGCCTCGGCCCGCCCGCCCCGCACGAGCGCGACGGCCTTCGCCGCCGCGTCGTGGCTGTGCTCGGCCTCGACGATCTCGAACGCGGCGAGGTCGATCTTCTCCTGCTGCGCGACCGCGCGCAGCTTTGCCGACGGCGCGACCAGGATGGGCACGATCAGGCCGAGCTGCGCGGCCTCCATCGCGCTGCCGAGCGAAACCGCGTCGCATGGGTGCGCGACGGCCGTGACGACCGCCGGCTTCAGCTTCGCGGCTGCGATCAGGCGGTCATATTTCTCGTGCGCGACATGGTTGCGCACGGGCGCGGCGTCAGGCATCGACCGGCACCTCGCGGACCGGGCTGGCGGACGTTGCGCCGAACAGCGCCTCGATTTCGGCGAGACGGCCTTGCTCCTCCTTGTCCGGCTTGCCGGGGGCGGCGACCACGCGGCGAACCGCGTCCAGCGCGAGCGACCGGATCTTCTTGTCGGTCGGCAGCAGCTTGGGGATCGCCTGAACCGCACGCCGCTCGTCGGCGAGAAGCAGCAGGAATTGCGTTCGCACGATGTCCTTCAGTTGCGTCATGCTGAGCCGCTGATCCGCGGGCTGAGCGGCCCGCAACGCCTGCAGCATGGCAAAGCCGCGCTCGTCCACGCTGCGTCCTGGCAGCCGCACGTAGATGATGGCCCGCAGTACCGCCTCCGCGATCCCGCCAGTCTCGAAATGTTGCTCGATCTCGGCGTGCTTGCGGTGCTCCATCGCCTCGCGCGCCAGATCCCTCTCGATCCGCCGTTGCGTGAGCGGCGCCTGCGGGTCGAGCCCGGCCATCGCCTGCAGCAGCGGCGAGCCGTAGGTGGCGAGGAATATCGCCTCCGTCGCCGCATCCCGCGCCTCTCCGCACCGGTCCAGCCACCACGCGATGCTTTCGGACACCGCCTTCTCGGCTTGCAGCAGCGTGTTGTCGGGAGAGATTCGCGATCGATTCTCGCGGATGTACGGGGCGAGCGCCTTCACCGGCAACATCGCCGGGTTAGCGTCCGAGAACATTTCGAAGCGGAGCCGGTTGGGGTGAAGGCGGCGCTGAGCCTGGGCGAATTGCTCGGAGCCGACCAAGCGCGCAGCGGGGCGAAGGAACGTTTCGTAGAGGCTGCGATTCACCTCAGACACCTGTGCGGCCGTGGCGAACCTGCGATCGTCCTCCGGCGAGTCCGGCGCGAGCGCGCGGATGTCGTCGAGCGTGCGCGCCTCCAGCCGGAGAAGGTACTTGCCCTGTACGAGCTGCGGGTTCTCGACGTCCGGACCAACGTCGGTGATGACCGCCTCGTAGAGACCCGGCGGCATCGCGTCGATCATGTCCATGCACGTGGCGAACTCGCCGTGTTCCTTCGTCGCGACCTTGCCGGACACGAAGATCCCTAGATGCCCGATCGTCTGATGCAGGGTGTAGATGATGGTCTGGCCGTTCGCGACGATCTCCCGCTCATTGTCGTAGAGATCGGTGATCCATTCGAGCGCCTGCTGCGGCGGCGTGATATTGTCGCCCCAGGAGCAGAAGACGATGATCGGCGAACGGATATTGCGAAGATCGATCCGCACGCCATCCGACGTACGCAGGGCACCTGGCGCGAGCTTGTTGCCGACGAACAGGTTGTCGGCGATCCACTGCATCTCCTCGGAGTTGAGCAGCACCGGGCTGCCCCACCAGGTTTCGAATGCGAGGAAACGGTCTCTTTCCGTATCGACGTTGGCGTAGACATTGTACGCCTTCTTCCAATACGTGTTCGCGAGATTGAGCGATTCGAAATTGGCGACCAGATTGGCGCCATCGAAGATGCCGTGGCCCAGATCGCCCGCGAGCGCCGTCAGCCACGTGCCGCCGAGCAGGCCGCCGAGATACCGCATCGGGTTCTTGCCGCGAACGCCTGCCCAGTACGAAAGCGGCGATCCCGCAAGGATGATCGGGCCGGGAAGCTCGGGCCGTATCGCCGCCATCATCATGATCTGCCAGCCTGCCTGGCAGTTTCCAACCAGTACAGGCTTGCCGTCCGCTTTCGGGTGCAGCGCGGCGACTTCCTCGACGAAGGCCGCCTCGGCGCGGCCGACATCCTCGATCGTCTGGCCCGGCACCGGCTCGGGCAGGAAGCCGACGAAGTAGCAGGGATGGCCCGCCGCGATCGCGACGCCGATCTCGCTGTCCTGTTTCATCCCCCCGATCCCTGGGCCGTGCCCGGCACGCGGATCGAATACGATGAACGGAGGCTTCGTCGGATCGGTGATGGTGCCGGTCGGCGCCAGGATGCGGACCAGCAGGTAATTCACCGGTCGCGAGAGCGTGCGGCCGTCGCGGACGAGCTCGGTCCGGAAGCTCAGTACGTTCGGCGCGGGTTCTTCGTTGTGCGTGCGAGTGTCGTTCCCGCGCTCCCGCAGGGTGTCGAGAAACAACACCCAGCGTTGACCCGCGTCGAGCCAGTATTCGGATGCCGCCCGCAACCCGAACGGATCCAGAGCGGCGCTGCGTTCGACTTCCGTCTTGTTCGTTTCTCGCTGCAGACCGCCCGCAAGGCCCGGGAAGAGCTTGAGCAAGGGCGCAAGGCCCACGTTCGTCACGTCAACCATGCTTCATCCTATCTGTCGCGGGATTGTTCGATCGCCCGACAGTAGGCGTGATGTCAAGCGCCGGGCGAGACGCACTTACGGCCGCTAGGCACGACGGTCGTTGACATAGCTCGGTGCCGACACGGCAGGTAGCTCAACCGTGCCGCAGAAGAACAATAACACAAATCTGAAACATCTACTTCAAGTGGACGGTCGGCTCGACCGACAGACCGAGCGGCAACGGCAGCGCAGGGTCGAGCCCCGAATCGATGTCGATCTTCACCGGCACGCGCTGCACGATCTTCACGAAATTGCCGGTCGCGTTCTCGGCGGGAAACGCGCTGAACCGCGATCCGGAGCCGAGCTGCACGCTGTCGACGTGGCCCTTCAGCTTGAGGAAGGGATATGCGTCGACGCCGACGTCGACCCGCTGGCCCGGCCGCATGCGGTTGAGTTGCGTCTCCTTGAAGTTGGCGGTGACCCAGATGTCGGGAGAGACGAGCGACATGACCTGTGCGCCTGCATTTACGTAATTGCCCTGCTCGACATTGCGCTTGGTGACCCAGCCATCCTGCGGCGCGCGGAGCAAGGTGTAACCGAGATTGAGCTCGGCCTGTTCGAGCTGCGCTTGCGCTTGCAGGATCGAGCCCTGGACCTGCTCGACCTGGGCCTGTGACTGATTGATGTTCTCCTGCACGGGCTCCGCTTGCCGGACATTCGCCTGCGCCTCAGCCACCGACGCCTGGGCTTGCCGCAGATTGGCGTCAGCCTGATCGACGGCGGTTTGCGTGGTGGCCGCCCGTGACACCGCGTGCTGACGGCGATCCTCGGCCTCGGCATTCGCAAGTTGTGCCTGGGCTGAGAGGAGTTGCGCCTGTGCGGATTGCAGCCGCGCCGGGAAGTTCTTTCGCGCGACCGCCAGCGCTGCCTGGGATGCCTGGTACTGGCCGCGCGCCGCGGCGAGCGTGCCCTTTGCCTGGTCCCGCGCGGCGATGAAGTCGCGCGGATCGATCTTGAGGATCACGTCGCCCGCGTGGACGAACTGGTTGTCGGTCACGGCGAGTTCGACAACGTACCCGCTCACCTTCGGCGCGATAATGATAGCACGGCCGTCGGTATAGGCATCATCGGTGCTTTCGAGATTGCGGGTCATGAACCAATACGCGGACCCGCCTGCGATCGCGATCAGCGCGACGATTCCGACGATGATCCAGATCAGGGGCGAGCGGCGCTTCGGTGACTCGTCGCCCTTGCCGGTCCGATCGTCCGTGTCCGCGCTCGTGTCGCTGAGCTGATGGCCGTCTTCCTTACCGCGGGTCTCGCCCGCGTCGTGCTCGCGCTTATCCGGCTCTGTGGGGGGGTGTTCGCGCGTGGGCGCATCGGCGCGTGCGGGCGCCTCAGCCGCCGCCGCGTCGTCTCGATCGGACTCGCCATACGGCATCCGGATCTCCCCCAACCGCGTTTCGCAACGCAGCGCCAAGCCGCAGGGTTGCAACTGAACCGAACGGTTCAGTTTCGCGGAGGATTAGTCTACGAAAGCTTGGGTGCGGACGAGGCGCGCGTAAAGCCCGTCGCACCGCAGCAAGTCGGCGTGCGTGCCGTGCTCGACCGCGCGGCCTTCGTCGAGCACCACGACGAGGTCGGCGCCACGTACCGTCGAGAGGCGATGCGCGACCACGATGGTCGTCCGGTGCGCCCGCAAGCGCTCAAGCGCCGACTGCACCAGCGCCTCGCTTTCGGCGTCGAGCGCGCTGGTCGCCTCGTCGAGCAGCAGGATTCGCGGATCGCGAATCAGCGCGCGCGCGAGTGAGATGCGCTGACGCTGCCCGCCGGAAAGCCGCTGGCCGCCGGGGCCGACCTCGGTGTCGTAGCCCTGCGGAAGCGACGCGATGAACAAGTCGGCAGCCGCCGCTCGCGCGGCCGCTTCCACCTCGGCGTCGGTCGCGCCCTGGCGGCCCATCCGGATGTTTGCGCGCACGGTCGTGTCGAACAGGAACGTGTCCTGAGCAACGTAGGCGAGGTGGTCGCGCAGGCTGGCGAGCGTGACGTCGCGGACATCCGCGCCATCGATCCGGATGTCGCCGGACGTTACGTCGTGCAGACGCGGGATAAGTGCGAGCGCGGTCGACTTGCCCGCGCCGGAGGGGCCGACGAGGGCGACAGTCTGTCCTGGCTCGGCGGTGAAGCTCAGCCCGCGCAGGCCAGCGCGGCCGTCCGGATAATCGAACCGGACCTCGTTGAACACGAGCCGGCCGCGTCCGGCCGGAAGCGGCGTCGCGCCGGGCCGGTCGACGATGCGCGCCGGCTCGTCGATCATCGCGAAGACGCGCACGAGACCGCCTAGCCCCTCCTGCACCGCGGCGTTCAGCGAGCCGAGCGCGCGCAGTGGGCGCGAGGCGGCGACCAGGGCCACGACGAAGCCCATGAAATCGCCGAGCGTGTTGCTGCCGATCGCCGCGCGCCAGCCGGCGAAGCCGAGCACGCCCGCAATCGCCGCGCCGCCGAGCACCTCCAGCATCGGGTCGATGCGGCTGCGGCTGCGGCTGATCGTCATCAGCGCGCGATAGAGCCGGTCGAACGCCGCTTCCGCCCGTATGCTCTCCGCCGCTTCCAGGCGGTACGCCCGGACGGCGCGGGCCTGGGCGAAGCTCTCGTTCAATAGCGCCGCCGTCTCGCCCACGCGTACCTGCATACCCTGCGATGCCCGCCGGATGCGCTTGCCGATGCGCTGGATCGGGATCCCGGCGAGGGGGTAGAGCACCGCGCCGATCAGGCTCAGCTGCCAATCCAGGTAGAGCATCGACGCGACCAGCCCAATTACGGTCGCCGCATCGGCAAGGCCGTTCACGGCGCGTGTCAGCGCCTCGCGGATGGTCGCGGCGTCGGTCGTGAAGCGGCTCGCGAGCGCGGCGGGCGACTCGCGCTCGAGTTGGGCGATGTCGGCCCGCACGAGGTGGCGGAACATCCGCGCCTGTAGCGCGCGGATCACCCTCAGCACGAGCTTCTGCACGAGAATGGTCTGGAAATACTGGGCGGCAGCCTTGATCGTCATCAGGCACACGACCAGGACCGGCACTTGGTAGAGGATCCGTTGGTCGCGCGCCTCGAACATGCTGATCGCGCGCTGGATGACGACCGGGTAGAGCGCCTGCGCGCCGGCTAGGATGAGCGTCAGGACGACGATGACGACGATCGTGCCGCGGTGCCGCGCGATGTACTCGCGCCACAGTCGGCCGACGAGTGCGCGCGTGGTCTCGCGGTCCGGCCGGAGGACCTGGCGCGGAGTTTGGGCATCCATACGCCGTGCTTATCGCAGCGCTAGGCGTCTCGCCAGTTCACGACGCAGCGCCGCATCATCGGCGGTGCAACCATTGTCCCGCCAGAACGAACGCAAATCGCGAAGGAGCTGACCCATGCGGGGCCCAGGGGCGACACCGGCCTCCTGCAGGTGCTTGCCGCCGAGGGGAAACTCCGGCCGGGGCATCGCCTTGATGCGCGCGATCAGCTGAGGTGGGCCGCCGTGGACGTGAATCCGGTCGACCAGGATGTCGGCCGGGGTCTCATCGAGCGCCCGGCGGAGATCATCGTCGGTCGCCGTCTCGGCGAGCGCCGGGTGCATGAGCGCCGATAGCCGCTCCCGCTCGGCGCCTGCGAGCCGGAGGCGGTCGGCGAGCGCCTCGACGCTGGCGGGCCCGAGGGCGGCAAGCCGGACGATCGGATCCGGCGGCAGGAAGGCGACCGGGCGCAGCGCCGCGACCTCGGACAGCACGGCGTGGAGGATGCCGAGCCGCTGCATCAGGGCCAACGAAGCATCGGGATCGGGCGCAAGGAGGATCCGCTTGATCTCGCTCCAGACCCGCTCGGGCGACAGGCGCGTAAGCGAGGCGGCTCCTCCGGCAAGGGCCGCCTCGGTTGCGGCGTCGGGCGGACGGCGGCCATAGCGGGCGTAGAAGCGGAAATAGCGGAGGATGCGGAGATAATCCTCCGCGATTCGCACGGCGGGATCGCCGACGAACCGCACGCCGCCGCCGCGGAGGTCGGCGATGCCGCCGAAATAGTCGAATACGCGCCCGTCGCGTGTCATCGACATCGCGTTGATCGTGAAGTCGCGCCGGCTCGCGTCCGCGCGCCAATCGTCGGTGAACTCGACTACGGCGTGGCGCCCGTCGGTCTCGACGTCGCGGCGCAGCGTCGTGATCTCAAAGCCCCGGTTGCCGGAGATAGCAGTGACCGTGCCATGATCGATGCCGGTCGGGACCGCGCGGAGCTTGGCGGCGGCGAGCGCCCGGGCGACGTCGTCGGGCGGCCGCGGCGTGGCGAGGTCGATATCGGCGGTCGGACCGTCGACCAGCGCATCGCGGACGGCGCCGCCGATGATCCGCGCCTCTGGCAGCGCGTCGAGGACAGCGATCAGGGCGGGGTCGGAGAGGAAGGCCGGCGCGACGACGGCCGCCGCGGTCACGGCGCGACCCCGCGTCCTTGGACGATATGGCCGTTTTCGATGTGCGCGGGCACGTAGCGGTCTTGCGGCGGCAGGCTGCGCGCGAGGCCGTACCAGATCGTGGCGACGGCAAGGACCGTGAGCCCCGTGACGGCGATCCACATAAAGCGGGCGCTGAACGACCGCCCAAGGAACACCCAAAGGCCGTATAAGGCGAAGGGGCAGAAGAATAACCCCACCTCGACGAAGCGCAGCATCAGGCGACCCCGCGCAGACGCACCGCCACATGCACGAGGATCGCGGCGGTCGCGCCCCAAATGTAATGCTCGGAATGCGGCCAGACCCAGAACTCCCTCCATCGCCCGCGGAAATGCGCGCGCTTGCGTTGTGGCGCTTCGGGATCGAGCAGGACGGCGAGCGGCAGCAGGAACACGCTTTCCACCTCTGCTGCGCAGACGTGCAACCCGAGGCCGGCGAGATCGATGCCGACTGGCAGCAGCCCGAGCACAGGCGTAATCCGGAACCCTGTGCCGGTTATGTAGTCCTCTAATCGCCCCGCGATCTCTACCCGTCCCGGATCGAGCCCGATCTCCTCCTCCGCTTCTCGCAACGCCGCCGATTCCGGCGAGGCATCGCCCGGATCGATGCGTCCTCCGGGAAAGCTTACCTGGCCGGCGTGGTTGTTGAGATTCTCGTTGCGCTTGGTCAGCAAAACGCCGGGCGCGGCGCTGAGCACAAAGGGGACGAGCACTGCGGCGGGTATCGGCGGCGGGTCGATCAGGCCGCTTGCATCGTCACTCCCGGCCTGCGCGGCGATCCCAGGCGGGTCGACGACAGGGACCGCACCAGCGGGCGACGGGGTCGGGGCTTCAACTGAGGCAATCAGGCGGAGGCGCAGTTCCTCGGCGGTCACCGCAGGCGATCAGTCCTCCGCCGACGGCAGATCGCCGAGCGAGAAGAAGCGGCGGCAGCTCCAGACGCCGAGCACGCGGCGGGAGCCGACGAACCCCGGTTCGGCAAGCGCGACCAACTCGTAATAGACGGCGCGGCTGATGCGCGCCTCAATGGCGAACGCGCCGTCGCCCGCTCGGAGCTTGAGATACGGCGTCGGCTCGCAAGTCAGGACGTCATGCGCGACTCGGATGGGATGCTCGGCGTCCGCGGTCACCATCTCGTCGACGTTCGTCCGGAACGTCAGCCCCTGACTGCGCCCGCAGCCGCACCAGTCGAGCTCGACAGCGACGAACGGCGCGTCCTCCACGGCGATCCGGCCGCGTTCCACGGGTGTCTGGAGATAGAAGCCACCGCGCTCGTCCCGCTTGAGCACCGACGAAAACAGACAGACGAGTTCCTTCCGGCCGATCGGCGAATCCCGGTAGAGCCAAGTGCCGTCGCGCTTGATCAGGAAGGGAAGGTCGCCGCAATCGACCGGCTCACGCTTGGGCTTGGGCTTGGGCTTGAATGTCGCCTCGAAAGCACGAGACACGCAAGGAAGCTCAAGCGCCGAGGATTTCTCCGCACTATGGTTTACCACGGGCATGGCATCATTCACGTCTGTGTCTCCACGCCTCGGCCACCTACCGTCGTGGTCGCCGATATAGGCATTCCACCCCTCCGGCGTTAAGTGGCGGAGACGCCGCGCAAGGATAGAAAGTCATTTGCAAGCAGCGCATTTAGCGGCGCTGTTGAGGAGAGGTCGGGAGATGTTCGGCGCGGACGGCTGACACGAGCGTTGCACACCTCATCTATCCACCACAGCTGCTACCCGAGAGGATCGACATGTCCGCGACCACAGTGACTTTCCCCTCGGCGAATCCGGGGGACATCGTCGGCGAGGTCGAAGCGCTCGGCACGCGGATCGCTGCGGTGCGCGCGCAGATCGGCCGCGCGATTTTCGGCCAGCAGGACGTAATCGACCAAACGCTGATCACCCTGCTCTCCGGGGGGCATGTTCTGCTCGTCGGCGTGCCGGGACTCGGCAAGAGCCGTCTTGTGGAGACGCTCGCCACGGTACTCGGCCTCGCCTCCAAGCGCGTGCAGTTCACGCCCGACCTGATGCCGGCGGACATTCTCGGGAGTGAGGTGCTGGACGAGGATGCGACCGGGCGCCGAAGCTTCCGTTTCGTTCCCGGCCCGGTCTTCTGTCAGCTCTTGATGGCCGACGAGATCAACCGCGCCTCGCCGCGCACGCAGTCGGCGCTGCTGCAGGCAATGCAAGAGCAGCGAGTTGCGATCGGCGGCGTGGAGCATCCACTGCCGCGCCCGTTCCACGTGCTCGCGACGCAGAACCCGATCGAGCAGGAAGGCACCTATCCGCTTCCCGAGGCGCAGCTCGACCGGTTCCTGCTCGAGGTGCAGGTCACCTACCCCGAGCTGGAGGCTGAGCGCGCGATGCTCTTGGCGACCACGGGCGCAGCCGAGGCGAAGCCGGTGCAGGCGCTCACGGCGGAAGAGCTCATCACGGCGCAGGTGCTGATCCGCCGCGTACCGGTCGGCGAGAAGGTGGTCGACGCGATCCTCAGCCTCGTCCGTAGTGGCCGGCCGGAGACGTCCGACAACGAGACGGTGCGCAAGCACGTCGCCTGGGGACCGGGCCCGCGTGCCGCGCAGGCGTTGATGCTCGCCAGCCGGGCGCGCGCGTTGCTCGATGGGCGGCTCGCGCCCAGCATCGACGACGTGACGGACCTTGCGCATCCCGTGCTGCGGCATCGGATGGCCCTCAACTTCTCGGCCCGTGCGGACGGGGTCGTACTCGCCGACGTGATCTCCAAACTGGTTGAGCGTCTCGCTTGAGCGGGGCGGACCGGTCCGCATCCGCGCTCGACGGCGCCCGGGCGGCCCGGCGCGCCGAGACCCTCGGTGCGCGGCTGCCGCCGTTGCTGGTGCAGGCGGAGCGCGTGGCTTCGACTGTCGCGCAGGGCGTGCACGGGCGCCGGCGCGTCGGGCAGGGAGACAGTTTCTGGCAGTTCCGGCCGTTCCTGGCCGGCGATCCGGCGAGCCGCATCGATTGGCGGCAATCCGCCCGCTCCGACCGCGCCTACATTCGGGAGACGGAATGGGAGGCGGCGCAGACCGTCTGCCTTTGGCGCGACTGCGGTCCGAGCATGCGCTGGAAGTCGCGCGGGCAGCCGGTAGAGAAGGTCGCACGGGCCGAGTTGCTGCTGCTCGCGCTCGCCGCGCTCTTGTTGAGGGGGGGCGAGCGTGTCCGGCTGATCGCGCCCGGCACGCGGGCGCTCGCGGGGCGTCACGCCCTGGACCGCCTGGCGGACGAGTTGCCGCGGACCGGCGGCGAGGAAGGACTCCCGGTCGAGACCGACCTCCCGCGGCACGCGCGCGTCGTGCTGTTCGGCGATTTGTTGTCGCCGCTTCCCGAGGTGCAGGTGGTGGTCGGGCGGCTCGCGGCAATCCCGGTTGTCGGGACGCTGCTGCAAATCCTCGATCCCGCGGAGGCCGCGCTCCCATATACTGGCCGCGTGAAATTTCAGGGCATGCGCATTGCACAGGAAGTCCTGATCCCCCGCGTCGAAGGCGTGCGCGACGCCTACGCGCAACGCTTGGCCGAGCAGCAAGAGGGCCTCGCGAAAATCTGCGCTGCTGCCGGCTTCGGCTTCAGCGTTCATCATACTGACCATCCGCCGGAGGCCGCTTTGCTTTCGCTCTACACCGCCCTCGCCCCCGTGACCGGCCGCCGGTGATCTTCGCCTCGCCCTGGCTCTTGCTGGCCCTCGTCGCGCTGCCGCTGCTCTGGTGGCTGCTGCGGGTGACCCCGCCGGCGCCGCGGCAGGAGGTGTTCCCTGCTGTCCGCCTTCTGCTCGGCCTGAATGCGACCGCCGAGACGCCAGCGCGCACGCCCTGGTGGCTGCTCGCACTGCGGGTCCTCGCCGCCGCATTGGTGATCGTTGGGCTGGCGCAGCCGGTGCTCGAGGCCGGCACGCGGCTCGCCGGGAACGGGCCGATGTTGCTCGTTGTCGACGACGGTTGGGCATCTGCCGCCGACTGGCCGCGTCGGATGACAGCGGCCAACGGCGCGATCGACCGCGCGCAGCGCGCGGGCCGGGAGGTCGCGCTGCTCGCGACCACTGCGAACGAGAGCGGCGCGAAGCCGCAAGCGACGCCACCGATGCCCGCCCCTGAGCTTCGCAGCCGCCTCGCCGCCTTGCGCCCGAAATCCTGGCCGGTGGACCGCACGGCGGCGGCGGCCGCGCTGGACGGCTGGAAACGCGGAGGGTCGGTCGTCTATGTCGCCGACGGGCTGACCGACGGCGCTGGTTACGACGAGTTCGCGCAGGCGATGGCCGCGATCGGTCCCGTGACCGAACTGCGCGACGAGGTGCCAGGGGCGCAGCTCCTGTTGCAGCCGCGCGCGACCGCGGATTCCCTGGTTGTCCCGGTCGTCCAGGCACCGCGACCCGCGCCGACCGACGTCGCTGTGCTCGCGCAGTCGGGCGACGGCCGCACGTTGGCACGGGTGACCGCGACGATCGCGCCGGACGCGGCGCAAGCCGAGGCGGCGATCAAGCTTCCTCCTGAGCTGCGCAACACGCTGGCGCGTGTCGTGTTGGAAGGTCCGGCATCAGCTGGGTCGGTGGTGCTGCTGGACGAGCGCTGGCGCCGTCGGCCGGTCGGTCTGGTCGCTGGCGACGAGACCACCGAAAATACGCCGCTCACCGGCCAGCTCTTCTATCTCCGGCGCGCACTATCGCCATATACCGAGCTGCGCGACGGTGATGTGAAGACGCTGCTGTCGCGCGACCTCTCGGTGCTGATTCTCGCCGATCACGTCGTACCGGACGGTCCGGAGCACGACCTCGTCGCCGAGTGGGTGCGCAAAGGCGGGATGCTCATCCGCTTCGCGGGCCCGCAGACCGCGGAACACCCCGACGGCTTGCTGCCGGTCACCCTGCTGGCCGGAGACCGTCAACTCGGCGGCGCGATGTCCTGGAGCCAACCGGAGCCGCTGAGCCCGTTCGCGGTCGGTACGCCGTTCGACGGGCTGACCGTGCCGCCGGACGTGCGGGTCTCGCGGCAGGTGCTGGCCGAGCCGAATGCGCAGCTTGCCGGCCAAACCTGGGCGCGGCTGGGCGACGGCACGCCGCTGGTGACCCAGAAGGCGGTGGGTGCTGGGCGCATTGTCCTGTTCCATGTTACGCCGAACGCCGACTGGTCCGACCTTCCGCTGTCCGGCTTGTTCGTCGACATGCTTCGCCGGCTCGTCGCGCTGTCGGCCGGCGTGGCGGGGGCCGATGATCCCTCCGGCCCGCCGCTCGCCCCGGCCGAGGTGCTCGACGGATTCGGCCGGCTTGGCCCGCCGCCGATCGCCGCGACCGCGCTGCAACCCCCCGAGGTTGCCCGCGCAACCGCGAGCCCGCAGCATCCGCCGGGCCTCTACGGTCCTGAGAACGGACGCCATGCGCTCAATCTGGCGGCGGGCCTCGACCTCCCGAAGGCGGCGGCCGCGGTCCCAGGTGCGAGCGTCGACCCGATCGGCGGCGCGCCGGCCGAGAAGGCGCTGGCGCCGTGGCTGCTCGGCACGGCGCTCGTCCTGTTCGCGATCGATCTGCTGGTCTCGCTCGGCCTGCGCGGTCTCTATCGTGGCCGGACGGTGGGCCGGGCGGCAGCGATGATCGCGCTGCTGTTCGCGGTCGCGCCGGCGCACGCGCAGAACGCGGTGCCGCCCGGGCCGAACCCCGCCTTGCAGACGCGCCTCGCCTACATCGTCACCGGCGACGACCAGATCGACAGCATCTCGCGCGCGGGGCTGGCGGGGCTCTCGGATTATGTCAATCGGCGCAGCGCGGCAACGCTTGCCGATCCCGCGCCGGTGACGCTGGGCGAAGACGATCTCAGCTTCTATCCGCTGATCTACTGGCCGATCTCGCCGGACGCAGGCGCGCCGTCAGCTGCCGCCGTCGAGGCGCTGAACGACTACATGGCGCATGGCGGCATCGTCCTGATCGACACGCGCGACGGCGGCGGCGGCGGCGGCCTGGCGAACGGCGCCGAGGAGGCGTTGCAGACCTTCACGAAGGGGCTGACGATTCCGCAACTGACGCCGCTGACGACGGCACACGTACTGGCGCGCGCATTCTATCTCCTGCAGGATTTCCCTGGCCGCTACGAAGGCGAGACGGTCTGGGTGCAGCGCGACCAGGATCGTACCAACGACAGCGTCAGCCCCGTGATCATCGGCAGCAACGACTGGGCCTCGGCTTGGGCGGTGGACGCGCAGGGTCGGTATCCCTACGCGGTGATCCCCGGCGGTACGAGGCAGCGCACGATGGCATATCGCTTCGGGGTCAATCTCGTGATGTACGCGTTGACCGGGAACTACAAAGGCGATCAGGTTCACGTGCCGGCGCTGCTGGAGAGGCTTGGACAGTGACAACCGGGCGCACGCGGGCTGACCATGCATACTGAACAGGCCATCGCGTCGCTCCGCTTCGACCCGGTTCTGCCGCTCTGGCTCATGGGCGCGATCGGTGCTTTGTGCCTCGTCGCGGTCGCAGTCGCGGCGTGGCGGCGGGCTCGGGGCGTCGTGTGGCGTGCGCTCGCCTTCGCAGTGCTGCTGGGCTGGCTCGCCGGGCCGCGGCTGGTGCGAGAGACGCGGGAGACGCTGCCGGACATCGGGCTGTTGGCGGTCGACCAGACCGCGTCGATGTCGGTCGGCAACCGCACTGCGCTGGTCCAAGCCGCGCAGCAGAAGATCGAGGCGCAGGCGCGCGACCTGCACGACCTCGAGCTGCGCACGATCACGGTGCCGGAGAGCGGATCCGAAGGCACGCGCATGTTCGCCGCGATCGACCGCGCGCTTGCCGACATCCCGCGCGCGCGCCTTGCCGGCATCGTCGCGCTGACCGACGGGATGATCCACGACGTCCCCGCGCAGCCGCCCGGCGGCGTGCCGTTCCACGCGCTGATCGCCGCCAAGGGCGAGGAAGTCGACCGCCGTATTCGCGTCATCGAGGCGGCGCCTTACGGGATCGTCGGCAAATCGGTGACGTTGAGGGTCGCGATCGAGGATCTCGGCCGGCCGCGGAATGGACTCGCGACCGGCGCGTCCGCGACGCTGACCATCCGCCGCGACGGCGAGCCGGCGCGGGTGGAGAGTGTGCCGGTCGGGCTCGAGCACGACATCGACGTGCCGATCACGCGCGGCGGTCCGACCGTGATCGAGATGACCGCCGCGCCGCTGCCCGGCGAGGTGTCGCAGATCAACAACCGCGCCGTGGTGACGGTGAACGGCGTGCGCGACCGCCTGCGGGTGCTGCTGATCTCCGGCGAGCCGCATCAGGGCGAGCGTACCTGGCGGCGGCTGCTGAAATCCGACCCGGCCGTCGATCTCGTGCATTTCACCATCCTGCGGCCGCCGGAGAAGGACGACCTGACGCCGCTGAACGAGCTGGCGCTGATCGCCTTCCCAACGCGCGAGCTGTTCCAGGAGAAGATCAAGGAATTCGACCTGATCATCCTGGACCGCTTCCAGAACCGCGGCACGCTGCCGCCGCTCTACCTCCGCAACATCGCCGAGTACGTGCGCGGCGGAGGCGCGTTGCTGATGAGCGTCGGACCGGAATTCGCCGGAACCGGGAGCCTCGCCGCGAGTCCGCTCGGCAGCGTGCTGCCCGCCCGGGCGTCCGATCTCGACCGCGCGGTGGTGGACGGTGCGTTCCGGCCACTCGTGACGCCGCTCGGGACGCGGCATCCGGTGACGGAGAACCTCCCCGGCTGGAAGGCCAACGGCGATCCGAACTGGGGCGAGTGGTACCGCCGGATCATCCCGTCCGACGCGCAGGGCGACGCGCTGATGAGCGGTCCGGACGGCGCGCCGCTACTGCTGCTGTCACATGTCGGCGACGGGCGCGTGGCACTGCTCCTCTCAGACCAGATCTGGCTGTGGTCGCGCGGGCACGACGGCGGCGGCCCGCAAGTGGAGTTGCTCCGCAGAGTCGCGCACTGGCTGATGAAGGAGCCGGCGCTCGAGGAGGATGCGCTGACGGCCCGCGTGGACAACGGCCGGCTGACCGTCGAGCGCCGCAGCACCTCCGATGCGCCGCCCGGCGATATTGGCGTCACCGATCCCGACGGCCACGCGCAGACGCTGGCGCTGACGCCCAACGGTCCGGGCCGGGCCTCGGCGAGCCTGCCGGCGACGCTGCCGGGCGTGTGGCAGGCGAGCGACGGCACGCGCCGCGCCTTCGCCGCCGCGGGCGCCGCCAATCCGCCGGAGATCGCCGATCTACGGGCGAGCGCGACGGTTCTGCAGCCGCTCGTCCGGGCGTCCGCCGGGAGCGTGCATTGGCTCGATCCGAATGGCGCACCAGAGCCGCGGATGGTCGAGCCGGACCACGAGACGTCCGGCGCGGGATGGCTGGGGTTCGAGCGACGGCACGACCATCTCGTGACCGGGATCGCCGCGACTCCGCTGCTGCCGTCCTGGGCCGCGCTGCCGCTGATCCTGGGGCTGGCGATCCTGGCGTGGCGCCGCGAAGGCGCGTGATTCGGGGAGGACTGTGTCTTCCAGAATCTAGATTTCGGCAACGGCCGCGGCGCCGCCCCCGGTTCCTCCACGCCCTGGTCGGCGGTACTCGCGCTGCTGGGCTTCGTGGGCCTGTGCCTGCTCGTCGGAGCGGCGAACGACGCGGTGACGCTGGTCAGCGTGCGGACGTGGTATCTGTCGCTGACCCCCCCTCTGCTGACGCCGCCCGACCGGGTGTTCGTGCCGGTCTGGAACGTACTCTATCTGCTGATCGGCGTCTCGGCTTGGCTGGTGTGGCGCCGCCCCGGTCATCGCGCACCGTTGCGGATGTGGGGATGGCAGTTGCTGGCCAATGCCTTCTGGCCGAGCGCCTTCTTCGGCTTGCGGTCGACATTGGCCGGGCTGGTCGTGATAGCGGTCCTGCTGGTGCTGGTCGCCCTGACGATCCGGCGCTTTGCCCGCGTGCGCCCGCTCGCCGCATGGCTGCTCGCACCGTACCTCGCCTGGACAGGATTTGCCGCATATCTGAACGCTGGGTTCTGGTGGCTCAATCGCGGCTAGGGTAGATTACGAAGCATGACTCGTGATCTGACCTGTTGTCTCGCTCTTCTGGCCGGGTTCACGCTCGCCGCACCGATGGCCGCGCACGCCCAGCGCAGCGCGATCCCGAGCCTGACCGGCGGGCCGGTCGCGCAGCCGCGGGAAAACGCAGAACCGCCGAAGCCGGCGGAGCCTCCCGTGCTCCCTGGCGCGCAGCCCCGCACGGCTGCAGTAGCCCCCGCGCAGACGCCCGCGCTCGACATGCCGCCGACCGAAGCGCTGTTCGACGCGATCAATCGCGGCGACCTCGGCGCCGCCAAGGACGCGGTCAATCGCGGCGCGGACCTGTACGGCCGCAACATCCTCGGCATGACGCCGACCGATCTGTCGGTCGATCTCGGCCGCAACGACATCACCTTCCTCCTGCTCTCGCTGCGGCCCGCAAGTGCCGGCGAACTTCCGCCCTCCGCCCTCGCGTCGGCCCGGGCGCCTGCGCCGAACGCGCGGACCACCCGCGCGTCGGCGACGACTCGGGCCGCCGTTGCGTCGAAGGGCCCGGTCACGCCGCCGCGAACGCCCGCTTCGCTCGCGCCCCGCCAGTTCGCGGGCGACGGCGGATCTCCGGTGCCGCAGGCTGGCTTCCTTGGGTTTGGCGGTGCCGCCCGATGAGCGGCGAGGTGGACTGGACACGGCTCACCGGACCGGAGATTCGCGCGCTCGCGGGACGCGGGAATGCACTTGCGGTCCTTCCGGTCGGCTCGCTCGAGCAGCATGGCCCGCATCTGCCGGTCATCACCGACACCCGGACGGCGTGGGAGATCTCGATCCGCGCCGCGCGGCTGGCCGTGGACACGCCGGTTCTGGTCCTGCCCGGCATGTGGACGGGGATGAGCGAACATCACCTTCCATTTGGCGGAACGATCAGCCTGAACTTCGCAGAGTTCCGGGGCGTGCTGTCGGGGGTCGCGCGAAGTCTTCGTGCGATCGGGTTCGCGCGGCTGCTCATTGTCAACGGGCACGGCGGCAACATCGATCCGCTCGCGGTGGCCGTGCGAGAGATCGCAGTCGAGCAGGAGATGCCGGTCGTTGCGGTGACGCCCTGGTCGGTGGCGGCGAAGGAGGTCGCGGCGCTGATGGTTTCAGCCGATCATCCGCAGCATGCATGCGAGGCGGAGACGTCCGTGATGCTGGCGATGGAGCCGGGGCTGGTACGGACCGAGCGGTTCGAGGAGGCGACGTGTCAAGCGCCGCCGGCGATCGACGGCCGGGCGGGCTACAGCCGGTTCTGGAGCTTCTCCGAGCGCGCGCCCGCGACCGGCGTCCGGGGCGACCCTCGCCCGGCGACCGCCGAGAAGGGCGAGCGCATGCTCGACGCCATGGCGGCGGCGCTCGCCGAGGCGTTCGCCGACAAGCAGCTTTGGCGGAAGCCGGACCCGGTCTGGACGCCGGGGCGCGGCCAGGGGAATACCGCTGGATCGGCGCACGATTAGGGCGCCGTCTGATCATCCAGGTTGCACGGCGATCGGCGGGTCAAGACCCATTGCGAACGGCCGCTGCCAACTCGTCGGGCGGGTCTCGACCCGCTCTGGGCGCGCTGTTACGTCGGCACCCGTTTCCGCGGGTCCGGCAGCAGCGCCGTGAGTAAGCCAATGGCCGGCAGGAACGCACAGACCTTGTAGACGAAGGTGATGCTCGTCTCGTCCGCGAGCCAGCCGAGCGCGGCCGCCCCGAGACCACCCAATCCGAATGCAAGCCCGAAGAACAGCCCGGACACCAGGCCGACGCGGCCAGGAACGATCTCCTGCGCGAACACGATAATCGCCGACGAGGCGGACGCCAGCACCAGCCCGATAATCACCGTCAGCACGCCGGTCCAGAACAGGTTCGCGTACGGCAGCATGAGCGTGAACGGCAAGACGCCGAGGATCGATGCCCAGATCACGTACTTCCGTCCGATCCGGTCGCCGATCGGACCGCCGATCAGCACGCCCGCCGCGAACGCGCCGAGGAACAGGAACAGGTGCAGCTGCGCGTCCTGAACGGACAGGTGGAATTTGTTGATGAGGTAGAACGTGTAGAACGTGTTCAGGCTGGAGACGTAGAAGAACTTCGAGAACAGCAGGGAAATCAGGATCGCGATCGTGAACGTGATCTGCCTCGGCGTGTAGCGGGCCCGGTTCTCCGCGGCACTCCGAAATCGCTTCGCGCTGCCGAGATGCGCGCGTCGGTACCACGTGCCGACGCCCGAGAGCACCGCCATGGCCACCAGCGCCGCGACGGAGAACCAGGCGATGCTGCCCTGGCCGTGCGGCACGACGATATACACCGCGAGCAGCGGCCCGAGCGCCGAACCCGCATTGCCGCCCACCTGGAAGATCGACTGCGCCAGCCCGTGCTGCCCGCCGGACGCTGCGCGGGCCACCCGCGCCGATTCCGGGTGGAACACCGAGGACCCGCAGCCAACGAGGGCCGCAGCGCCGAGCAGCAGCGGATAGCTACTGGCGCTCGCGAGCATCAGTAGGCCGACCAGCGTCAACCCCATGCCCACCGGCAGCGAGAACGGCATGGGCCGCTTGTCCGTCACCAGCCCGACGACGGGTTGCAGCAGAGACGCCGTGATGTTGAAGGCCAGCGTGATGAAGCCGATCTGCACGTAGTTCAGCGCGTAGCTCGTCTTCAGGATCGGATAGATCGCAGGCAGCAACGACTGCATCATGTCGTTGAGCATGTGCGAGAAGCTGATCGCCAGGAGCACCGCGATCACGGTGCCTTCGGCAGACGGCGTCGTGGCCGCAGGTGTAACCCGGACGGCGGTGTTCTGCGTGGACGAGCTCATTGGATCCTTCGGACGGGCAGCGACCAGGCGAGCAACGCGCCGCCCGCGCTGAAGATGGCGATGGTGAAGAACGCCGCACGGAATGCGTCGGCGATTTCGGCGCGGATGGCCGGCAGCCGTTCCGGCGCGATGCCGGCCAGCGCCGCCGGCCCCCGCTCGACGAGCTGTCCGAACAGATGCGCGGTTCCGGCGTCGGTCGCGAACAACGTGCCGAACAGCACTGCGCCCACGAGCGCCGTGCCGACCGCCGCACCGATCGAGCGCGAAAACTGCACAGAGGCGGCGCCCGCCCCGAGCTGCTTCGGCCCCGCGAGAGACTGCACCGTCGTCTGCACCACGGTCATGGCGGTGCCGGAGGTCAACGAGATCAGGCAGAACAGGAACGGCAGTTGGAGCAAGCTCAGGCGGGGTGCGAGCAGGGCAAGGCTGGCGATGAAGAGGGTCGAGAAAGGCAGGGTGATGGAGGGCACGATCGCGGTCCGCCCGGTCCGCGCGATGGTCCGGCCGGTGAACAGCGCGCCGAGTGCGATGAACGCCGTGAACGGCAGCAGCAGGAGGCCGGTCCGGCTCGGATCGGTGCCACGGACGACCTGAAGGTAGATCGGGATGAATGTCACGAACGAGACGATGGTTGCGCCGTTGCAGGCCGCCATGGCGTCGCTGCGCCAGATCGCGGACTGGCGCAGCAGGCCGATGGGCAGTAGCGGCAGGCTCGCGCGCTTCTCCTGCCGGATCAGCAGCACCATCGCGCCGACGGCGATGGCGAACAGCACGACGGCGAGGGGCATCGTCGCCAGGTCGAAGCGCTGCGCCTGCTCGAGCGCCAGCAGCAGCGGAGCGATGAAGCAGGCGAACAGGCCGAGGCCGATATAATCGAATGTGAACCGTCCGCCCGACTGCGTCGGCTTGGGCAGGCGGGTTGCCATTGCGATCGCGGCGAGGCCGAGCGGCACGTTGATCAGGAACACGCTCTGCCAGCCGAAATGCTGGGTCAGCCACCCACCCGCCACGGGTCCGAAGGTCGAGGAGCAGACGAACACGGAGGCGAGATAGCCCTGGTAGCGGCCGCGTTCCCGCGGCGGCACGATCTGCCCGACCAGCGCCTGCGACAGCGTCATCAGCCCGCCACCGCCCAGACCCTGGAGGACGCGGGCCGCCGTCAGTGCAAGCACGCTGGGTGCGATCGCGCAGAACACGGACGCGATCACGAAAACACTGAGCGCCGTGACCATTAGGCGCCGCCGTCCCAGCACGTCGCCAAGGCGGCCATAGACCGGCGCGGCGATCGTGGTTGCGACGAGATAGGACACCACGACCCAGGAGACCCGCTCGACATCGCCGAGTTGGCCCGCGATGGCGGGGAGGGCGGTCGAGACGATGGTCTGGTCGATCGCCGCCAGGAACATCGGCAGCATGATCGACGGGAAGACAGCGAAGAAGAGGTTGCGGGTGTTCGGAACCGGAGCGGAAGCAGCTTGCGCGGTCGCGACGTCGCTTGCGGGCAGGCTGCTGGAGGGCATTTGCGGGCGGATTCCGGAGGATGGAGGGACCAGCGGCTAATGTCTTACCCGGTGCCCCCTGGGGAAGCCCCGAAAACGACAACGCAGATGCCAGTCTGTTCAGCGGTCCGGTCGGCGGCGTGATGCGTCGGTCTGGATCCCGATCGTCGCCCTGCATTCGTGGCGGCGATGGGCTCGTTGTCTGATCTTCCGCGAACCGGGCCTATGGCACCGTCACCGCCGGCGCGCCGAACGTCGCGATGCGGGGCTCGACACCGAGTCCCGGCCGTCGCGGCGCGCGCATGACGCCCTCGCATCGCTGCGGCGCGTGCTCGGCAATGCTGCGCGATCCGTAGCTGTTGAAGTCAGTCGCCGCGAAGCAGAACTCGGTGGGGGTCGATTGCGCGAGATGCGCGATCGCGGCCGTCGCGATATCGCCGCCCCAGGTGTCCTCGATGATCATCGGAATGCCCGCATCGACGCAGATGTCGCGCATCAGCCGCGCCCGTGTCAGGCCGCCGACTTTCGAGATCTTCAGGTTCACGATGTCCATCGCGTCCTCCGCGATGCTGCGCATGAGGATTTCCGGGTCGGTAATGGCCTCGTCGAGCACGAACGGATGGTTTGTCCGGCGGCGGATGGAGAGGCATTCCCGCCACGTCGGGCAGGGCTGCTCGATATAGACGTCGATGCCCGCGACCGCCGCGACCACGCGCGCCGCCTCGTGCATGGTCCATCCCGTGTTGGCATCGGCGACCAGGATATCGTCCGGCGCGAGCGCCGCACGGCAGGCGCGGATGCGGGCCACGTCCTCGTTCGCATCGCCGCCGACCTTGAGCTGGAACCGCCGGTAGCCTTCGCCCCGAAAACGGGCGACGCCGGAGGCCATGGCGTCCGGGGTGTCCTGCGAGATTGCGCGATAGAGCCGGATCTCCGGCTGTGCGATCCCGCCGAGCAGCTTCACCGCCGGCAGCCCCGCGACCTTGCCGAGGATGTCCCAGCACGCGATGTCGAGCGGCGCCTTGACGGAGGGGTGCCCGCGCAGGGCCGCGTCCATTGCCCGGTTGATCGCGGTGAGGTCCGTCGGGTCCAGGCCGATCAGCTTCGGCCCGACCTCCGCGATCCCCGCTCGCACGCCGCGCGGATAGGACGGCAGGTAGGCGGAGCCGAGCGGCGTTGACTCGGCGTATCCGGTGACGCCCGCATCGGTGGCGATTGCCACCACGGTGGCGTCGAACACCTCGACGAAGTTGCCGTTCGACCAGGCGTAGCGGCCGTCCTTCAGCGGCAGGTCGACCTGCCACGCCGTGATCGAGGTGATCTTCACGGCGTTACCGCATCGCCGCGCAGGGAAGCCCTGTCAACCGCATCCGTTGCATGGCGTCGCGGCGTGTCGGAGAACAAGCCATGCCGCGCCTGCGTCTACACAACACGCTCACCCGCGCGAAACAGGATTTCGCGCCGATCGATCCGTCGCACGTGCGGATGTATGTCTGCGGGCCGACCGTGTACGACCGCGCCCATGTCGGCAACGCGCGGCCGGCCGTCGTCTACGATGTGCTCGCGCGGCTGCTCCGCGCGCTGTATCCGCGCGTCACCTACGTCCGCAACATCACGGACGTGGAGGACAAGATCAACGCGCGCGCGGCCGAGACCGGCGAGACGATCGCCGAGATCACCGCGCGCACCGCGGCCTGGTATCACGAGGACATGGCGGCGCTCGGCGCGCTGCCGCCCGACGAGGAGCCGCGGGCGACCGACAACATCGTCCAGATGATCGAGATCATCGAGCGGCTGATCGCCTCCGGGCACGCCTATGCGGCGGACGGGCATGTGCTGTTCGCGGTCCCCAGCTTCCCCGAGTACGGGCGGCTCTCCGGCCGCTCGCGCGACGAGCTGATCGCCGGCGCCCGCGTCGAGGTGGCGCCGTACAAGCGCGACCCCGGCGACTTCGTGCTCTGGAAGCCGTCGCCGCCCGAGCTGCCCGGCTGGGATAGTCCGTGGGGGCGCGGGCGGCCGGGCTGGCATATCGAGTGCTCCGCGATGTCCTGGCGCTACCTCGGCACCAGTTTCGACATCCATGGCGGCGGCACGGACCTGATCTTCCCGCACCATGAGAACGAGGTGGCGCAGAGCCTGTGCGCCTTCCCCGGCAGCGGCTTCGCGCGGTTCTGGCTGCACAACGGCATGCTGAACGTGAACGGCGAGAAGATGTCGAAGAGCCTCGGCAATTTCTTCACCGTACGCGAGCTGCTCGACAAATGGCCCGGCGAGGCGATCCGGATGCTGCTGTTGCGAGCGCATTACCGGGCGGTGCTGGATTTCTCCGAGGCCGTGTTGGTGGAGAGCAAGCGCGAGCTCGACCGGTTCTATCGTGCGCTCGAACGCCACCCCGGGCCGCCGGCGAGCGAAGTGCCCGCGCCGGTGATGGACGCACTCTGCGACGACCTCAACACGCCGATGGCCTTCGCCGCCATGCACGCCCTCGCCGATGCCGCGATGGCCGGAGACGCGGCCGCCGCCGCCGGGCTGCGGGCCTCGGGCGCGCTACTCGGGCTGCTCGGGCAGTCGCCCGAGGCGTGGTTCCGCGGCGGCGCGGATGACGGCGCGGCGATCGAGGCGGCGATCGGGGAACGGCTGGCGGCCCGCAAGGCACGGGATTTCGCCCGTGCCGACGCGATCCGCGCGGAGCTGGCCGATCGAGGCGTGCTGCTGGAGGACGGACCCCGCGGGACGACGTGGCGGCGCGCGTAGAGGGCAGCGCCGGCGAGGTCTTTCTGGCCTTCCTCCGCCTCGGCCTGACCTCGTTCGGCGGGCCGATTGCGCATCTCGGCTATTTTCGCGCCGAGTTCGTCGAGCGCCGCCGTTGGCTCGGCGAGCGCACCTATGCCGACCTGGTCGCGCTGTCGCAGTTCCTGCCCGGTCCCGCGTCCAGCCAGACCGGATTCGCGATCGGCCTGCTGCGCGGCGGTCCACTTGGAGGGTTGGCGGCGTGGACCGGCTTCACGGTGCCCTCGGCGATCCTGCTCGTGCTGTTTGCCTACGGCGCCACCGGCATCGCCGGGTCGGCGCTCGGCGCCGGGGTGCTGCACGGGCTGAAGCTGGTGGCCGTGGCGATCGTGGCGCAGGCGGTGCTCGGCATGGCGCGCAGCCTCTGCCCGGACCGTGCACGGGCATCGATCGCTGTCGCGGCGCTTGCGCTGGCGGTCGCGGCGCCCGGATCGCTCGCGCAGGTCGGCGCGATCCTGCTCGGCGGGCTGGCCGGGCTGTGGTTCTGCCGCGACGCCGGGGCGGGGTTGCCCGAGTCCATCCACCTCCCTGTTTCGCGGCGTGCGGGCGTCGTCTGCCTCGTCCTGTTCTTCCTGCTCCTGGCGCTGTCTTTTGTCCCCGTGCCGAGCGCGGCCGTCGCGCTGTTCGATGCCTTCTATCGCTCCGGCGCGCTTGTGTTCGGCGGCGGCCACGTGGTTCTGCCGCTGCTGCGCGACGCGGTGGTGACGCCGCGATGGGTGCCCGACGGCGCGTTCCTCGCGGGCTATGGCGCGGCGCAGGCGGTGCCAGGGCCGCTGTTCACCTTCGCGGCCTATCTCGGCGCGGTGATCGGCGGCGTGCCGGGTGCGGTGGTGGCGCTGCTAGCGATCTTCCTGCCGGGAATTCTGGTGCTGGTCGGCACGCTGCCGTTCTGGACCGCGCTGCGGTCGTATGGCGGTGCACAGGCGGCTATGCGAGGGATCAACGCAGCCGTGGTGGGGCTGCTGGGTGCGGCGCTGTACGATCCGGTCTGGACGAGTGCGGTGCAGGGCCGGGCGGATTTCGCCATCGCGGCGGCGGGGTTCGTGTTGCTGGTGGCTTGGCGAACGCCGCCACTGGTCGTAGTGGTGCTATCGGCGGCCGCAGGCCTGTTGGGCGCCGCCTTCGGGTGAGCCTCGTTTCCATCGAGTCGATGGCCCCCGCCGTCGGCGCGCACAACCGCGTTCGTGAGCCGCAAACCCGCATTACGCAACGAGGAGTTGCGGTCGACCGCTTGGCCGTGGCCTTCTCCGCGCCCTTTCTCCGCCGAGATCTTCCATGTCGAGCCGTCCCGAACGCCGCAGCGAACTGGCCGCGACCTTGCGGCTCGCCTGGCCGCTGGTCATCTCCCAGATCGCGGCGGTCGGGCAGCACGTGATCGAGATCGTGCTCGCCGGGCATCTCGACGCGCATGTGCTGGCCGCCGTCGCGATCGGCACGAACGTCGTCATGATCCCGCTGATGGCCATGATCGGCACGATGTACGCGACACCCGCGTCCGTGGCCCAGCTCGACGGCGCGGGTCAGCGGCGGCGTGTCGCCGCGCTCGGCGTACAGGCGGCGTGGCTCGGTCTGCTGATCGGGCTGCTGATGCTCGCGATCGTCCGCTGGGGTGGGCCGTTCCTCGTGGATCTCGCCGGCATCCCGCCGTCGCTTGCGGCCGACGTGACCCGGTTTCTACATGCGGTTTGCTTCGCCATGCCCGCGATCGGGCTGTTCGTCGCCTGCCGGGGCGTCTCCGACGGTGTCTCGATGCCGGCGCCGAGCATGGTGCTGAGCCTCGCCGGCCTCGTGCTGCTCCTGCCGCTCGGCTACGTGCTGATGTACGGCGCGTTCGGATTGCCGCGCCTCGGTGCCGCGGGCACCGGCTATGCGGGTGCGATCGTGAACTGGATGCAGGCGCTGGTCTATTTCGCGTTCCTGCGCTTCGCCCCGCGCTACCGCGGCATCGGCTGGGCGGAGGCGCGCCGGCTGCGGCCCGATCCCGCGGTGATGATGGGCCTGTTGCGCGTCGGCGTCCCCATGGGGGTCGCGGCGCTGATGGAGGTCGGCATGTTCAGCCTCGCCGGCCTCGCGATCGGGCGGCTTGGAGAGATCGCGGCGGCCTCGCATCAGGTCGCGATGAGCGCAGCCTCGGTGACATTCATGGTGCCGCTCGGCCTCGCCAGCGCGATTACGGTGCGGGTGGGCAACGCCGCGGGCCGGCGCGATCCGGCCGGAATACGGCGGGCGGGGTTCACCGGCTTCGCGCTGGTCGCCTGTACGCAAACGATCTCGGCAATCGTGATGCTCAGTGCGCCCGCTTGGATCGCCGAACTCTATACAGGCGACCCGCGGGTGGTTGCGGGGGTGACGCTACTCCTGCAGATCGCGGGCGTGTTCCAGCTCTCGGACGGCCTGCAGGTCGCATGCAACGGCGCGTTGCGCGGGTTGAAGGACACGCGCGTGCCGATGCTGCTCACGGCGATCGCTTACTGGGGCGTCGGCGTGCCGCTCGGCCTACTTCTCGCGTTCGCGGCCGGATGGCGGACCCCGGGAATGTGGATTGGGCTGACGGTGGGACTGACGACCGCGGCCGCGCTGCTGGGCGGCCGCTTCGTGCTCTCGACGCGGCGGCGGGCGGCGGTGGCTGTCGCATGAGGCGCCGAGGGCGTATGATCCGCGGACGATGACGTCCCGCCTTCGGCAGGTCAGCGACGCCTTCCGCTCCGCGGCTGTCCTGGTCGCGCTCGTGAGCCAGCTTGCGCTGGGCGCGATGGTGCTGCCGGACATCGATGCCGCGACGGCATCCGATGCCGTTGCGATCTTCTGCACCGGCACGACCGCGCCTGATCCGGGCGCGCCATCGGGCCACGCGCACTGGCCCGCGCCGCCCGCCCTCTGCCCGCTCGGCATCGCGCTCGCCCTGCCGAGCATCGTCCCGACGCCGGCGGCGATCCTTCCCCTGCGGACGGCAGCGGTGCTGGTCGTTCGTCCGCAGGAGCGGCCGCCCGGCCGCGGACCTCCCGCGCCGACCGCCCGCGTCGGCATCCCGCGGGCTCCACCCCTGACGGCCTGAGATCCTCGAGCCACGCCGCGCAACCAGCGCCGGCGTCCGACTTCTCATGCCGAAAGGATATTTCTCGTGCGAAACTTGTTCGCAGCCGCAGCGGCTGCCGCCGGCGCGGGCCTTGCCGCCCTGGGTGCAGTTCCGGCGCACGCTCACGTCGTCGTCGGCGAGCGCGTCTTCCCCGTCACGCTGACCTTCGACGATCCCGGTGTCGGCGACGAGGCGACGGTGCCGCAGGTCGTCTACCAGCCCGGCGCGAGCGGACAGAAACAGTACCAGGTGCAATGGGAATACGACAAGAGGATCACCCCGTACACGGCGCTCATCTACAATCAGGGTTACGACGTTCTCACACAGCCGGGCATGAAGACGCGTACCGGCTTCGAGAATGCCGCGATCAGCGGCAAGTGGCAGTCGCTCACCATTCCTCAGAGCGAGACCGTCGTGTCGCTCGGCGTCATCCAGGAACTCGGCGGCGGCAGCGCGACGCAGAACACCGGCGGCGATGCGACCGGAACGACCGCGCCGACCATCTATGCCGGACAGGGATTGGGCGCGCTCCCGATCGGGCTGCTGCGGCCGCTCGCGATCACCGGGGAGCTCAACTACAACATCCCCAATCACCGCCTGAACTCCGACGGAGACAACAAGGGCCAGCCGTTCTCCTGGACCGGCGGCGTCTCGCTCCAGTACAGCGTTCCGTATCTGCAAGCGAACGTGAAGCATTACGACATGCCGGCCTTCTTCGGCCGGATGATCCCGCTGGTGGAGCTGACCTGGTTCTCGCCGGCCGCCGGTCCCGCGCAGGGGCTGCCCGCGAATTTCACGATCGCGCCGGGCGTTATCTATTTCGGCGACACGTTCCAGGTCGGGCTGGAGGCGCTGATCCCCGGCAACAAGGCCGCCGGGCCACATCTCGGCGCCATCCTGCAGGTGCACTTTTTCTTCGACGACTTGTTCCCCAAGTCGCTCGGCCGACCGCTTTTCCAATGAGACAAGGATACTTTCGCATGAACGCTCGTCGCACCGCCGCGCTCGGCGCGGGGTTCGCACTTGCCGCGGCGCACGCTTCGGCGCACGCCTTCCTCCAGACCTCTACCCCAGCCGTCGGCAGCACGGTGGCGCAGGCTCCGACGGAGGTGGTCATCAACTTCACCGAAGGCGTGGAGCCGATGTTCAGCACGATCGTCGTGCAGAACGCGCAGGGCGCATCGCTTGAGACCGGCAACCCGCATCTTGTCGGCGGCGACACGCATCTCGCAGTCGAGGTCAAGCCCCTTCCGCCGGGAACCTACACGGTCATCTGGCACGCGACCTCGACCGATACCCACAAGACCGAAGGCAAGTTCACCTTCATCGTGCGGCCGCAATGACCGCCGGCAATCGTCGTGCGCCGCGCGGATAGGCGACGGCGGCGAACGCGGCGGGCCGGCGTTGCCGTCGCCGGCGGCGCGCTCGGCCTGCTGCTGCTGACCGCGACATATCTCTGGCTGCTCGGCGGAACCGCGCCACGCGGCGCCCCGCCGATCGGCGGCCCGTTCAAGCTGACGCGGGACGACGGCCGCCCTGTGACCGAGCGCGACTTCCGCGGCCGCTTCATGCTCGTCTATTTCGGCTACACCTCCTGCCCCGATATCTGCCCGATGACGCTGGGCGCCGTGTCGGACGCAGTGGCGAGTCTCGGCGGGCGCGCCGCCAAGCTTCGGCCGGTGTTCATCACCGTCGACCCCCGGCGCGACACGACGGACGTGATTCGCGCGTTCGTCGGCCGGTTCGGCTCCGCAATCGTCGGATTGACCGGCGCCCCGGCGCAAATCCGCGACGTGGAGCGGAGATACCGGATCGTCAGTATCGCGCATCCGCTCGGAGAGAGCGGCGGCGAGTACACCGTCGATCACACCGGCGTCCTCTACTTGATGGGACCGGACGGGCGCTATCTGGCGTCGCTGTCCGCGATGGACTCCGGCCCCGAACTGGCGAAGCGGATCGCGCCGTATCTCGACGGGCGATCCGACAGGTCTTCGTCGTGACTCTGGACGCCGCCATCGCCGTCCTCCGGGGCGTTCATCTCGCGGCGGTGCTGTCGGTGGTCGGCGCGGCGGTGACCCATGCGGTGCTGGCCCCAGCGGCGCTCGGACCGGTCGATCGATCCGTGCGCGTGCGCGTGCTGCGGCATCAGGCGACCCTGCTGTATGCGAGCGCCGCCGTCGCGCTCGTCACGGCCGCGGCGTGGCTCGCCGTGCAGTCCGCGTCGATGGCGGATGCCGCATCGATCCGCGACGCGTTCTCGGCCGTGCCCGTGGTGCTGGCCGATACTGTATTCGGCCACGCAATGACAGCGCGCGTCGCGCTGCTGCTGCTGACGGTCGCGGCATGGCGCGTACGCCGGCTCGCGGCCGCGTTCGCCGTGGCGAGCGGGGCGGCGGAGGCTTGGCTCGGGCATGCGGGGGCTTCCGACACTGTGACCCTGCCGGTCTCGGTGATCATCCACGTTACGACGGCGGGCGCGTGGCTCGGCGGCCTCATCCCGCTGTTCCTGCTGATCCGCGATCTGCCCGGGCGCGGCGCGCGCGTAGCGACGATGCGGTTCGCGTCGCTCGGCTGGTTCTATGTCGCGGCGATGGCGGCAACCGCCTTCGTGCAGGCTTGGCTTCTGATCGGCAGCCTGCCCGGGCTGATCGGCACAGGCTACGGGCAGGTAGCGCTACTCAAGCTCGCGCTGTTCATCGTGCTGCTCGGGCTTGCCGCGCTGAACCGCTACCGCCTCTCCTTGAAGGTCTCGTCGCGGCCGTCGCCATTCCTGACCAGCATCCTCATCGAGACCGGTGTCGGCCTGTGCGCGGTGCTCGCGGCCGCGCAGCTGTCGGAGATGTGGCCCGCGACGCACGAGCAGCCGAACTGGCCGTTCGCGTGGCAGCCGACGCTGGCGCCGCTGGCCGACCCGGATCTCGGTTCCGAGGCGCGACTGGCCATCGGGCTACTCGCGGCGGCGCTGCTCGCTATCATCGTCGCCGTCGCGTGGCGACGGTTGCGATGGGTGGCCGTTGCGGCAGCGTGCGGCTGCCTGGTGTTCGCCTGGCCGCATCTCGACCTGTTCGCCGTGACCGCCTATCCGACCAGCTTCTATCACTCGCCCACCGGGTTCGCCGCCGACAGCATCGCGCGAGGGGAAGCTCTGTTCGGACCGAACTGCGCCGCGTGCCACGGCGCGGGCGGGCGCGGCGACGGGCCGCTCGCGAAAACGCTGCCGATCCCGCCCGCCGACCTGACCGCGGACCACATCTGGGATCATCCGGACGGCGAACTGTTCTGGTGGCTGACGCATGGCATCGAGAATCCGGAGGGCGGGCTCGCGATGCCCGGCTTCCCGCAGCTCTCCGACGACGACCGCTGGGCGCTGATTGATTTCGTGCACGCGAATGCCGCCGGCGCCGAAATGGACGCGATCGGGCATTGGCCGTTCCCCGTGCAGGCGCCGGGTCTGACGGCGAGCTGTGCGGACGGAGGGACAGTAACGGACGCCGACCTGCGCGGGCGGAGCTGGCGAATCGTCGCCGGAGATCGCGCGCCGCCCTCTCCGATGCCGACGGTTCTGTTGACCCGCCATCCGGTCCCCGCCGCCTGTGTGGCGTCCGATCCGGCCGCGTGGCTGGCGGCTTCGGTCGTGTCCGGGGTCGCGACCGAGGCGTTCGCCGGCACGCAGCTCCTGGTCGACGCGAGCGGCTGGCTGCGTGACCGCGCGCTCCCAGGCGCCTCGCTCGATCTCGCCGCGGCGGCAAGGCCTTTGCCTGCGCCCACGGGGATGCACCACCATTGACCCTTGCGGACGCGGCGGGGAGTATCGCTGGCACCTGAGCGCGCCGATCGGAGCAGCATGAGCGACCTACTTTCCATCGATGGCCTGCGCACGGTCTTCCGCGGCAGCAGCGGCGATGTGCCCGCGGTGGACGGCGTCTCCATCTCCGTCGAGAAGGGCCGCACGCTCGGCATCGTCGGCGAGAGCGGGTGCGGCAAGTCGATCCTCTCGCTCTCGATCATGCGGCTGGTGCCGCCACCCGGGCGGATCGCCGCGGGGCGGATCATGTTCGACGGCCGCGACCTGTTGAAGCTGTCGCCGTCCGAAATGCGCGAGGTGCGTGGCGCGCGGATCGCAATGATCTTCCAGGAGCCGATGACGAGCTTGAACCCCGTGTTCACGGTCGGCGACCAGATCACGGAGGCGATGCGCGCGCATGATCGCAGTTCGAGCAACAGCACGCTGAAGGCGCGCGCCATCGACGCGCTCGGGCGCGTGCGCATCCCCGCGCCGGCGCGGCGGTTCGACGAATATCCGCACCAGATGTCGGGCGGGATGCGCCAGCGCGTGATGATCGCGATGGCGCTGGCCTGTGCGCCCGACCTGCTGATCGCCGACGAGCCGACCACTGCGCTCGATGTGACGGTGCAGGCGCAGATCCTCGATCTGCTGCGGGACCTGCAGCAACAGACGGGCATGGCGATCATTCTGATCACGCACGATCTCGGCATCGTCGCCGAAATGGCCGACGAGGTCGCGGTGATGTATTCCGGGCGCGTCGTGGAGCGCGCGCCGGGGCCGGCGATCTTCGACGATCCGCAACATCCCTACACGCTCGGCCTGCTCGGCAGCATTCCGCGAATCGAGGAGCAGCGCGACCGTCTGCTTGCGATCGAGGGCGCCGTGCCGCCGCCGTTCGACCTGCCGAGCGGTTGCCGCTTCCATCCGCGCTGCGTGTTCTGCGTGCCGGAGTGCACGAAGGTGGACCCGCCGCTGCGGGCGCTCGCGCCGGATCATTCGGCGGCGTGCATCCGCGCGCCGGTCGAAGTGGCGGTGGGGAAGGAGATGGTGGCGTGAGCACCTCCGTGCCGCTGCTCGAGATCGACGGTCTCGCCAAGCATTATCCGGTCAAGCGCGGCCTTGTGCTCGCCAAGACGATCGGCACGGTGAAGGCGGTGGACGGCATCGGCTTCGCGCTCGCGCGCGGCGAGACGCTGGCGCTGGTCGGCGAGAGCGGCTGCGGAAAGTCGACCACGGCGCGGCTGGTGCTGCGGCTCATCGAGCCGAGCGCGGGCGTCGTGCGGTTCGAGGGGCAGGACATCACCGCGATGTCCGGCGCGCCGCTGCGGCGGTTGCGGCGGCGGATGCAGATCGTGTTCCAGGACCCGTTCGCCTCGCTCAACCCGCGCATGACGGTGGGCGACATCCTGGAGGAACCACTGATCGTGCATCGCATCGGCGACAAGGCGGCGCGGCGTGCGCGGGTGAACCAGCTGCTCGGGCTGGTCGGTTTGGCGCCGTATCATGCGCAGCGTTATCCGCACGAGTTTTCCGGCGGGCAGCGGCAGCGCGTGGGCATCGCCCGGGCGCTGGCGGTGGAGCCGGCGCTGGTGGTGTGCGACGAGCCGGTCTCCGCGCTCGACGTGTCGATCCAGGCGCAGGTGGTGAACCTCCTGAAGGACCTGCAGACGCGGCTCGGCCTGTCCTACCTGTTCATCGCGCACGACCTCGCCGTGGTGAAGCACATCGCCGACCGTGTCGCCGTGATGTATCTCGGCCGCATCGTCGAGCTCGCGAGCAAGGACGCGTTGTTCGCACGTCCGCTGCATCCCTACACGCGCACGCTGCTGAAGGCGATTCCGCGCCCCGATCCGCATCGCCGCACGAGGCACGGGGTGCCCGGCGGCGACGTGCCGAGCCCGATGGATCCGCCGCCCGGTTGCCATTTCCATACGCGCTGCGAGTACGCCACGGAGCGCTGCCGCATAGAGGATCCCGCCCTGCGCGCGATCCAGAGCGGGCATTTCGCCGCATGCCACTATGCCGAGACGCTGCCGCCGATGTCGGCGATGGACGACGCGCATGCGCCATCGGCCGCGGCGGTGAAGCGACTGGGGCTGTATGCGGAGCGCCGGGCGCAGGCGGTGGCGGTCGCGGGATGACGTTCCAGCTCGTCGCGCCCCGGCTGATGCTCGTGGGTGGCGGCAGCGTAGGCGAGATCGCCGCTGTACTCGGCAAGTTCGGACTGTCACGCCCGCTCGTCGTGACCGATCCCTTCATGGTCTCGTCCGGCCTGGTACAGCGCTGCCTCGATCCGCTCGCGACCGAAAAGATCATCGCCACCGTGTTCAGCGACACCATCCCCGAGCCGACCGACACCGTCGTCGACGCCGGCGCCCGTCGGTTGCGCGGCGGCGACTTCGATTGTCTGATCGGCTTCGGTGGCGGCTCACCGATCGACACCGCGAAGGCGATGGCGATCCTGGCCGCCGGCACCGCGCCGATGCGCGACTACAAGGTGCCGGTCGCCGCGGACCACGCCGCGCTGCCGGTGATCGCGATCCCGACAACGGCTGGCACCGGCAGCGAATGCACACGCTTCACCGTCATCACCGATGCCGCGCGCGACGAGAAGATGCTGATCGCGGGGCTCGGCGCTCTGCCGCTCGCGGCGATCGTCGACTACGAGCTGACCTTCTCGGTGCCGAAGCGCACGACCGCGGATACCGGCGTCGACAGCCTCACGCACGCGCTGGAAGCCTACGTTTCGCGTCGGGCCAACCCGTATTCCGATGCGCTCGCGCTGTCCGCGATGGCGCTGATCGGCGCGAACCTGCGCACGGCCTATGCCGAGCCGAACAACGCCAAGGCGCGCGAGGCGATGATGCTCGGCGCAACGCAGGCGGGGCTGGCGTTCTCGAATGCGTCGGTAGCACTCGTGCACGGCATGTCGCGGCCGATCGGCGCGCATTTCCACGTGCCGCACGGCCTGTCGAACGCGATGCTGCTGCCGGCGGTGACGCGGTTCAGCATTCCCGCTGCGACCGCGCGCTACGCCGAGGCAGCGCGGCGGATCGGCGTGGCGGCGGCTGACGATACCGACGAGGCGGCCGCCGAGAAGCTCGGCGACGGCTTGGTGCGGCTCAACCGCGATCTCGGCGTGCCGTCACCCCCGGGGTTCGGCATCGATCAGGCGGCGTGGGATGCGAAGCTGCCACTGATGGCCGAGCAGGCGCTGGCGTCGGGTAGCCCCGCGAACAACCCGCGCGTCCCGGCGAAGGACGAGATCGTGGCGCTCTATCGCGCGGTCTGGGGCGCGAACGCGTAGAGGTGGTTGATGGTTGTCCCCCCGGGGCTTTACAGAAGCAAACTCCAGCATGAATACGGT